>NZ_DKJX01000005.1:0-14584 GCF_002454935.1 Massilia sp. UBA6681 | reverse complement strand
GCGGTCGCGGCCGGGTCGCCCGCCGCCGGCGCCGCTGCCGGTGCGCCGCCCGCCGGGGCGTTCGGATTCGGCTCGTATTCCTTGTTCAGGTAAGCGATCTTGGCGGAGCCGCGCAGGCGCTGGATCTCGGCGGCGGCCAGCTCCTTGTTCTTCTTGTTCGTCAGGTACTGGGTGATCTGCGGGGCGGCGACGGCCAGCGTGACGGGCGCGTCGCGCACTTCGGCGATCGAGATCAGCATGGCGCGGTCGCCTTCCTTGACCGCGAACAGCTGGCCCTTCTGCATCGACAGCAGCTTGGCGGACAGCTGCGCGTTCAGGTCGGCGGTGCTGCGCGTGACCTGGGCGCGCCCGTACTTGATGTTGCGCGCGTCGAGGAACACGGCCACTTCTTCCAGCGACTTGGCGCTGTCGGCTGCGGCGCGCACTTCCGGGGTCAGGTCGCTGGCCGCGAGGATCAGCTCGTTCATGGCGAACTGCTTGCGGTTGCTGAAGAACTGCGGGTTCTTGTTGAAGTAGTCCTCCACTTCGGCCTGCGACGGACGCTGCGGTTCGCCCAGGCGCTTCTGCATGTAGGCCTGGGCGATGATCAGCGAACGCGCCCGTTCGATGGCCTGCATCACCTTCGGATCACGGTCGAGCTTTTCCTTGGCAGCCTCGCTTTCCAGCAGTTCGCGGTCGATCAGTGCCTGCAGGACCTGCTTGCCGGCCACCTGCTGCTGCTGTGCGCCGACGCCCAGGCGCTGCAGTTCCTCGTTCAGCTGCAAGACGGTGATCTCTTCGCCGTTGACGCTGGCCAGGGCCTGGCCCGGCTTCGACTCCTTGGGTGCTTCATCCTTGCTGCAAGCGGCCAGGGTCGTCGCGCACAACACCAGCGCCGCCGCGGACAGCAGGCGCCTGGGGCTTGGGAAGGAAGTTGGTTTGGCTGCCAAATGGAAGGTTTTCAAGATAGTTTCCTCGACGTTGGTTAGCGGGCGAGCCCGCCGCGTGTTCCTTTTGTTATTCGTGACCTGCCCCGCATCACGGAGCAGATTCAGGACTCATCCATTCTGGGTTCCACACGATTCGCCCTCTGTTCGTCAATTAACAAACTGCTACCGCGACATGTCCCGCGCTTCATGCCAGCGCCCGCGCCGCGCTGCCGGCCGGGCGTCCCAGCAATTGCGCGGGCACGTCCTGCGGGCCGGCCTCTTCCGCTTCCTGCTCGGCCACAAAAGCCTCGTAGGCACGGCGCAGGCCTTCGTGCAGCGGCGTGCTGGCGCGCCAGCCGAGCGCGGCCAGCTTGGACACGTCGAGCAGCTTGCGCGGCGTACCGTCCGGCTTGCCGGCGTCGAACACGATGCGGCCGCGGTAGCCGACGGTCTCGCCCACCAGGCGCGCCAGCTCGGCGATCGTGACGTCCTGACCGGTGCCGACGTTGATGTGCGAATGCATGGGGTCGGTGTTGGCCGCATACACGTCAATCGGCAGGTTCATCACGTAAACGCTGGCAGCGGCCATGTCGTCCACGTACAGGAACTCGCGCATCGGCTTGCCGCTGCCCCAGATCACCACTTCCGGCGCATTGCTTTCGCGCGCTTCGTGGAAGCGGCGCAGCAGGGCCGGGATCACGTGGCTGTTTTCCGGGTGATAGTTGTCGCCGGGACCGTACAGGTTGGTCGGCATCACGCTGCGGTAGTCGGTGCCGTACTGGCGGTTGTAGCTCTCGCACAGCTTGATGCCGGCGATCTTGGCCATGGCATAGGGTTCGTTGGTCGGCTCGAGGATGCCGTTCATCAGGTACTCCTCGCGGATCGGCTGCGCCGCCAGGCGCGGATAGATGCAGGAGGAACCGAGGAACAGCAGCTTCTGGACGCCGGCGCGCCATGCTTCATGCACGACATTGGCCTGCACCATCATGTTGTCGTAGATAAATTCGGCCGGATAGGTATTGTTGGCATGGATGCCGCCCACCTTGGCCGCGGCCAGGTAGACCTGGTCGATGTGTTCGGTACGGAAGAATTCGCGCACCTGTGCCTGGTCGGTAAGTTCCAGTTCGGCATGGGTACGGGTGACGATGTCGGTGTGTCCCTGCGCGCGCAGGGCGCGCACGATGGCGGAGCCGACCAGGCCACGATGGCCGGCGACATAGATACGAGGCTGATTATTCGACACGCTTACTCCAGTGAAAGTGCAACGTTGTAGCCATGCGATGCGAGCAGCTTGTGGCGGCGCGCCGTGTCCAGGTCGTGCGCCACCATCTCCTGCACCATCGCTTCGAAACTGGTTGTCGGTTCCCAGCCGAGGCGCTCGCGCGCACGGCTCGGGTCGCCCAGCAGGGTCTCGACCTCGGTCGGACGGAAATATTGCGGGTCCACCGCCACGATCGGCTGGCCCACCACCACGCCGGGCGCCTTCTCGCCGCGGACGGAGGCCACCAGGCCGCGCTCCTCGACGCCCTGCCCCTGCCATGCGATCTCGATACCCAGCTCGCGTGCGGCGATCTCGACGAAATCGCGCACCGCATACTGGCGCCCGGTGGCGATCACGAAATCTTCGGGCTTGTCCTGCTGCAGCATCAGCCACTGCATGTGGACGTAGTCGCGGGCATGGCCCCAGTCGCGCAGCGCATCGAGGTTGCCGAGGAAGAGCTGGGGCTCGAGGCCCTGGGCGATGTTGGCCAGGGCGCGGGTGATCTTGCGGGTGACGAAGGTCTCGCCGCGGCGCGGCGATTCGTGGTTGAACAGGATGCCGTTGCAGGCGTACATGCCGTAGGCCTCGCGGTAGTTCACGGTGATCCAGTAGGCGTACAGCTTGGCCACGGCATACGGGCTGCGCGGATAGAAAGGCGTGCTCTCGCGCTGCGGGGTCTCCTGCACCAGGCCGTACAGCTCGGAAGTCGAGGCCTGGTAGAAACGGGTCTTCTTTTCCAGCCCCAGGAAGCGGATCGCCTCCAGCAGGCGCAGGGTGCCAATGCCGTCGACGTCGGCGGTGTACTCGGGCGACTCGAAGGAAACCGCCACGTGGCTCATCGCGCCCAGGTTGTAGACCTCGTCGGGCTGTACCTGCTGCAGGATGCGGGTCAGGTTCGAGGTATCGGTGAGGTCGCCGTAGTGGAGGAAGAAACGCGGATTGTCGGCGTGCGGGTCCTGGTAGATGTGGTCGATGCGCCCGGTGTTGAACAGGGAGGCGCGGCGCTTGATGCCGTGGACCTCGTAGCCCTTCTCGAGCAGCAGCTCCGCCAGGTAGGAACCATCCTGACCGGTGACGCCGGTAATCAGTGCTTTCTTCATATTGTTTTCCCTTGCGGAACTAGGCAAACACCAGCCCCGACAGTTGCAAACTCATCAACGATTCTACGCAGCTCGTGTGGTCGTGCAAGCAAGATACCAATCGTGCGCGTGGCTTTTAAGTTGACCTTAAGCGAATTATTGCCAACTTGAATTTAAAGTGTTTTCACTGGTAAATAACCGCATATTGCGAGCAGTTAATTACATTTCGCGCCGACCTCGATCCGCCCATCATCCTGCTATTCGATGCCCGCCGCAACGCCGGGTTCAATACGTGCTCAGTGGGCGTTCTCGCGGGTCAGCACGACTTTTACCGTCTTGACGATGATCCAGAGGTCGAGCCACAGCGACCAGTTGCGCAGGTAATCGAGGTCGTACTGGATACGCGCTTCCATCTTGTCGAGCGTGGCGGTCTCGCCACGCAGGCCGTTCACCTGGGCCCAGCCGGTGATCCCCGGGCGCACCTTGTGGCGCAGCATGTAGCCCTTGATCAGCTTGCGGTACTGCTCGTTGTGGGCGACCGCGTGCGGGCGCGGCCCGACCAGGCTCATGCGCCCCTGCAGCACATTGATGAACTGCGGCAGCTCGTCGAGCGAGGTGCGGCGCAGGAAGCCGCCGACCTTCGTGACGCGCTGGTCGTTCCTCGAGGCCTGCACCACGTTCGGGCCGTCCTCGGTGACGGTCATCGAGCGGAACTTGTAGACGAAGATCTCCTCGCCATACAGGCCGTAGCGGCGCTGGCGGAAGATGATGGGGCCGGGCGAACTGAGCTTGACGGCGATGGCGGTCACCAGCATCAGGGGCGCCAGCAGCACCAGGATGATGCTGCCGATCACGATGTCGCTGCCGCGCTTGATCACGCTGTTCCAGCCCATGAAGGGGGTCTCGCTGATCGCGATGACGGGCATGCCGCCGACGGTATCGAACCTGGCCTGCATCAGGTCGAACACGTAGACGTCCGGCAGGAAGTAGACCGAGGCGGTGGTGTCCTTCAGTTCGTCGATCAGCTTGCGGATGCGCGGCTGGGCCGAGATCGGCTGGCTGATGAAGATCATCTTGATGTTGTGCTGGCGCACGTAGGCGCAGACGTCGGCCATGCCGCCCAGCACCGGATGCCCGATTTCGCTCGGACGGCGCTCATCGTTGCGGTCTTCGAAGAAGCCGCAGACTTCCATGAACAGGTTCGGGTGGCGCTCGCACACCTTGGCGAACTTGATGCCGACGTCGTTGATGCCGACCACCACGATCGAACGCACTTCGCGCTTGCGGTCGCGGCTGCCGGTAGCCTTGCGCACCGCCAGGTGGCTGGCCAGGATCGTCACCGGCGTGGCGATGAACCAGGCCAGCAGCACGCGCTCGTCGTAGAAGTACTTCAGGCCGCTGGCCGAACCCAGGAAGTACAGCACCGCGATGGTCAGGCACCAGCCGAACACGGTGTCGCGCGCATAGGCCAGCATGCGGCCGCTGCGCCAGGTGCGGTAGGGATCGACGTGCTGGTAGACCGAGGACGAGATGAAGAAGGCCAGGATCATCAGCACCAGCGAATACCCGGAAAACGGCTCCTGGTAATACAGCGTGGCCAGATACAGGGTCCCCATGATGATCAGGGGATCGAGCACGCGCTGGAAAAACGAGATGATCGGGATGTCGTTTACCGTCATAAGCTGCTTCGAGATACCGCAGTGCTTCAGAACAGCACGTTCGCGTTCACCATCACGGTGTTGGCGTCGAATTTGCCCAGGTTGAGCGTCTGCGAACCGCTGCGCGACTGGTGCTGCCAGCCGGCCGAGACCGCGATCTTGCGCTTGACCTGCCAGGTGGCGCGCAGGCTGGCCGTCCTCAAGGAATCGTCCAGGTCGGACAGGCCGCTTGCCGCCACCGAGCGCGGGTTGTAGGCGCGCTGTTCGTAGGCGGCGTTGGCGTCGACCTTGATCTTGCCGGTGGCCTGCCAGGTGGCGCCGACGCTGGCGCCGCGGTTCAGGGTGTAGCTGACGATGGTGCTCTCGATCGGGGCGAATTCGCGCCACAGCGAGGCGTTGAAGGTCACCTTGCCGCGCGGCTGGTAATAGGCGTTCACGCGGCCGTTGAAGCCGCGGGTACTGCCCTCGCCGAACGAAGGCTGCTCGCGCCGCACGTAGCCGGCCAACGCCTGCAGCGTGGTCGAACCGGTCGCGTACCAGTTGACGCGCACTTTCAGTTCGTCCTGGGTGAAGTCGTCGTTCAGCACGCCGGTCGTGGTCGGGCGCCGGAACGGGTACTCGCCCTTGAGGCGGCGCGCCACCAGGCCCACCGAGCTGCCGCTCTTCGGACGGTACAGCAGCTCGACTTCGGAAGCCTTCTCGGTGCGGTTGTTCCAGCGCTGGCGCACCAGCTCGTATTCGTAGCGCTCATGGGTGAAGCCGGTGCGCAGCTTCCAGCTCGGGTGCATCTTCCAGCCGGCATCGAACCACTTGCGGCGGCGCTCGCGCACGTTGCGCTCGTCGCTGAAGAAGTCGGTGTAGGAAGCCAGCGTGCGGTCGTACAGGGTGCCGGCCTGCCCTTCGAACTTGTTGCCCAGTTCCCAGAACCAGGTGGCCTGCAGGTCGCGGCCGTCGTAGTCGAGCTGCTTGAAGAAGTCGAAGTCGACCTTGGAGGCCTTGGCCACCACCGCCACGCGCTGGCGGCTGATGCGCTTGTTGTAGATGACGCCGGCCTCGGCCTGGCGCCAGCGGTCGCTGCGCTTGCCGCCGAAGGCCGGACGGTTGTCGGGCACGCGCAGCAGGTTGTCGTCGTAGCCCCAGCCGATGCCGCCGTAGAGCTTCAGGCCTTCTTCCGGCTGCTGCTGTTGCTGGGCGGCCGCTTGGTGGGCCGGGAACATGAACATCGCACCGATGAACAAGGCGATCGGGCGGAGGGATGGGTGGCGTAAAGGCATCATGTTGTTTGTCTTTTCTGATTCATTGCGCTTGGAGTGGTGAAGCTTCGCCTGCGGATTACCAGAAGGCCCAGCTGCCGGTCGCGACCACCCAGGCGCCGAGCAGGCCGTTGGTGACAGCGTGGGCGATCACCGCGGACCACAGGTTGCGATGACGCATGTAAAGGAGGCTATAGGTCACACCGGCGACGATGCCGGCCAGCCACAGGTTGTGTTCGAAACCAAACAGGACGACCGATACCAGGAAACCCTTGATGCCGACCCGTGCGGGCTCCAGGGCTTCGAAGTCGGCGGCGTCGACCCAGCGCATGACGAAGGAGCGCCAGAACAATTCTTCCATGACGGGCACGACCAGGGCGGCGCCGGCGATGCGGATGACGATCAGGAGCCAGTCGAGTTCGCCATTGGTGCGCGGGTCGTAGCCGGGGCTCGCCCCCACCGTCATCCACGGGGCGTCGAGGTTGATCCAGAGCACCAGCACCACGATACCGGCGAGCACCGACACCAGCAGCTGGGCCGCGCCGGGCAGCGGCGCGCGCAGTTCGTGGTAGCGGCGCCAGAACACCGCCAGCAGGACGGCCACGACGCCGATCTGCACCGGGTAGAGCCAGCGCAGCTCGGCGCGCGACAGGCCGGTGCGCTCGAGCATGTCGCCGAGGATGATGAAGAAGATGTAGGCGCCGAAAGGCAGGATCCGCGCCCAGGCGGCGCGGCTGAAGAGGGGTGCGTCGAACGATAACGCGGAGGCTGCGGATGGAGCGGTACGGGATTCGTTGTGCTCGGTCATGTCCGGATGTTACTCCTGGTCTGCGCAGGCGCCTGGCCTGCCCCGTTTGTTACGCTACTCGCCCCTTGCGCGGGCTTCGATGCGCTCCCAGCGTTCGAGGGCGTCGAGCAGCAGCTCGTCGATCTCGGCGTGGCGCTCGCTCAGGCGGCGCGCGTCGCCGGGATTCTGCTTGTAGAAGTCGGGCGAATTCAGCTGGGCCGTGATCGCCGACTGCTCATCTTCAAGAGTCGCGATCAGCTGGGGAAGTTCCTCCAGTTCGCGCTGTTCCTTGTAGCTCAACTTTACCTTTTTACCAGACCCGCTCTGTGCGGTAGATGACATTTCACCAGCTTTGGCTGCCGGGTCGACCGGCGCCGCCTGCGTTGTCGCAGCGCCCTTTGCAGGAGTGGCGGCGAACTTCGTCGCAGCTGCGGGTTCGTTGGCGCGCGCGCGTTCCCAATCGGTGTAGCCACCGACGTATTCGCGCCACAGTCCATTCCCTTCAGCAACGATCACCTGGGTCACGACGTTGTCGAGGAAGGTACGGTCGTGGCTGACCAGGAACACGGTGCCCGTGTATTCCTCGAGCAGTTCTTCGAGCAGCTCGAGGGTTTCGATGTCGAGGTCGTTGGTCGGTTCGTCCAGCACCAGGCAGTTGGCCGGCTTGGCGAACAGGCGCGCCAGCAGCAGCCGGTTGCGCTCGCCGCCAGAGAGCGACTTCACCGGGGAGCGGGCGCGTTCCGGTGCGAACAGGAAGTCGCTGAGATAAGTCATCACGTGCTTTTTCTGGCCGTTGATCTCGACCCAGTCGCTGCCCGGCGAGATGGTGTCGGCCAGGCTCGCCTCGTCGTTGAGCTGGGCGCGCATCTGGTCGAAATAGGCGACGTTCAGCTTGGTCCCCAGCTTGGCCGAGCCGCTGTCGGCGGTCTCGTCACCCAGGATGATCTTCAGCAGCGTGGTCTTGCCGGCGCCGTTGGGCCCGATCAGCCCCACCTTGTCGCCGCGCAGGATCGTGCCGGTGAAGTTGCTGACGATGACTTTCTCGCCGTACGACTTGGAGATGTTTTCCAGCTCGGCAACGATCTTGCCCGAGCGCTCGCCGGCGCCGACGTCGAGGCGGACCGTGCCCTGCTGCTCGCGGCGCGCGGCGCGCTGCAGGCGCAGCGCTTCCAGGCGGCGCACCCGGCCTTCGTCGCGGGTACGGCGGGCCTGCACGCCCTTGCGGATCCAGACTTCTTCCTGGGCCAGGAACTTGTCGAACCTGGCGTTCTCGACTTCCTCGTTGGCAAGTAGCTCGCGCTTGCGTTCCTGGTAGGTGGAGAAGTTGCCCGGGAACGAGAGCAGGCGGCCACGGTCGAGCTCGATGATGCGGGTGGCGACGTTGTCGAGGAAGCTGCGGTCGTGGGTAATGAACAGCACCGAGCCACGGAACTCACGCAGCAGGCCCTCCAGCCACTTGATCGAGGTGAAGTCGAGGTGGTTGGTCGGCTCGTCCAGCAGCAGCACGTCGGGTGCGGAGACCAGCGCCACGGCCAGGGCCACGCGCTTCTGCATGCCGCCCGACAGCGTGCCCATCTTCGCTTCACGGTTCAGGCCCAGGCGATCGAGGGTGGTGTCGACCTTGTGCGCCAGGTTCCAGCCGTCGACGGCGTCGAGCTTGAGCTGGATCTCGTGCATGCGCTCCATCAGGGCATCGTCGTTGTCTCCGCCGAACTGCCCGGTGAGCGACTCGTACTCGGCCAGCATGGCCTGCTGGTCGCCCATGCCGGCGGCCACCGCATCAAACACGCTCGCTTCCGGATCGAACACGGGTTCCTGCTCGACGTAGGCGATCTTGACGCCCTGCTGCATGACCAGCAGGCCGTCGTCGAGCTTGAAGCGGCCGGAGATGATCTTCAGCAGCGAGGATTTGCCGGTGCCGTTGCGACCGATCAGGCCGACGCGCTCGCCGGTCTCCAGGGAAAAGTCAGCGTGGTCGAGCAGTGCGACGTGGCCGAAGGCCAGTTGCGCTTGAGTGAGGGAAATGACAGCCATGATCCGTGAACCTGCCCGACGCGCAAGGCGGCGGGCGCAAAATGTTGAAAGAAGACGCCATTGTACCGACTGGCGCCGGGGTTTCGGCGGCGTACCGCCGCCGCCATCTCAGACCAGGGGCGTTTCCACCTCGGCCAGCCAGGCCGCCAGCGCATCGGTCTCGACCGGCTTGACGAAATGGACGTCGAAGCCCGCCGCTTCGGTGTCGCGCCGGTCGTGCGGCTGGCCATAGCCGGTCATGGCCGCCAGCCTGACCCGTTCCAGGCCGGGCAGCCGGCGCAGGCGGCGCGCCAGTTCCTTGCCGTCCATGCCGGGCAGCCCGATGTCGAGCAGGCAGACGTGCGGCATCAGGCTGCGCGCGCGCTCGAGCGCCGCCGCCGCGCCGAATTCGACGCTGACCTCGTAGCCGAGCAGGCCCAGGAACATCGCCACCAGTTCCGCCGCATCGGTATTGTCGTCCACCACCAGCACGCGCAGCGCCGCAGGAGCCTGCTGCAGCGCATGCTTGCTCGCCAAGCCCGCGCTGCGGGCGCCCTGCTCCGGCAGCGGCAGCCTGAGCGTGAAGGTGCTGCCGCGCCCTTCGCCCTCGCTGGCCGCTTCCACGCTGCCGCCGTGCAGCTCGGCCAGGCTGCGCACCAGCGCCAGCCCGATCCCGAGGCCGCCCTGCGAGCGGTCGGGGCTGCGCTTGCCCTGGTAGAACAGCTCGAAGGCGCTGGCCACCAGCTCCGGCGCCATGCCGATGCCGTTGTCGCGCACCGCCAGCACGGCGCAGCCATCCTCGATGCCGCTGGAGAGCACGATGTGGCCGCCCGCCGGCGTGTACCGGGCGGCATTGCCGAGGATGTTGGCCAGCACCTGCACCAGGCGCTTGCGGTCGCCGTTCACGATCACGCCGGCGCAGGCGTGGCGCACCTCGAGCCGGTGCGTCCTGCCCTCGAGCAGCGAACGCACCTGTTCGACGGCGTCGTCGACGACCTGCGACAGCGGCAGGTCTTCGCGCTCCAGGCTGACCAGGCCGCGCGTGACGCGCGAGACATCCATCAGGTCGTCGATCAGGCCGGTCATGTGGGTGGTCTGGCGCGAGATCACCGCGCCCACCTGGCGCACCCGCGCCGGATCCTGCGCCGCCATCGCCAGCAGCGATGCGGCGGTGGCGATCGGCGCCAGCGGATTGCGCAGCTCGTGCGCCAGCATGGCCAGGAACTCGTCCTTGCGGCGGTCGGCGTCCTGCAGGGCCTCCTGGGTCAGCTTCTGCTCGTGGATGTCGGTGCAGGTGCCCATCCAGCGCACGATGACGCCGTCCTCGCCCCGCACCGGCAGCGCGCGCCCCAGCACCCAGCGGTAGCTGCCGGTGTGGTGGCGCAGCCGGTATTCGATCTCGTAGGGTTCGCCGGTGCGCAGCGAATGGCGCCATCGTTCCCAGGCCAGCGGCTGGTCGTCCGGATGGAACAGGGCATTCCAGCCGGCCCCGTCGGTCGAACCGTAGGGCATGCCGGTGAAGGCATACCACTGGTCGTTGTAGTAGTCGTGGAAGCCGTCCGCACGGGTCGACCACACCGACTGCGGCATGGCGTTGGCGATCACCCGGAAGCGCGCTTCGCTTTCCTTGAGGGCACGCTCGGCGCTGCGGATGCCGGAAATGTCGAGCACGTAGGCGATGCCCTCGTCGGCGCTGCCGTCGACGTCGGCGGCGCCGAGGTAGACCGCGGCGCGGCTGCCGTCGCTGCGCAGGTACTCCTTTTCATACGGCTCCATCACGCCGACGGTGCGCAGCTGCTCCCAGCCGCGTTCGTCGGCCTCGCGCCACTCGGGCGGGGTCAGCACGCGCCAGGACAGGCCGCGTTCAAAATCGGCGCGCGTCATCCGCAGGATGTCGAGGAAGGCATCGTTCGACTCGATCAGGGTGCCGTCGAAGCGGTACTGCACGATGCCGAGCACGTTCGATTCGGCCAGGCGCCGGAAGCGCGCCTCGCTGCGCCGCAAGCCGGCTTCGGCCTCCTTCTGGGCCGTGACGTCGAGCGCCACGCCCGGCAGCCACTCGGGCTGTCCGTCGGCGTTCGCGGTCACCTTGCCGCGCGCCTCCACATGGCGCCAGAGACCGTCCGCGCCGCGCACGCGGTAGGTGTCGCTGAAGGTCTCGCCGGTCTCGAGCGCGCGCGCAATGCGTGCCTGGACCCGGGCCACGTCGTCCGGATGGATCGCCGCCAGGTAGGCTTCGACCGGGCCGCCGTCGATGTCCCTGGACGGCACGCCGTACAGGCGCGCGAGGTTGGCGTCGGCATACAGTCGGTTCTCGCGCACGTTCCAGTTCCAGGTCGCGACCTGGGCCGCGCCGAGCGCGCCTTCGAGCCGCATCTGGGCGTCGCGCAGGGCCGCCTCGCTGCGCTTGATGGCGTCGAGGTCGGTGGTCTCGGTGACCACGCACACGAAGCCGCGCACCGTGCCGTCCAGGCGCCGCAGCGGCGAATAGCTGAACGAGAACCAGGCCTGCTCCTCGCGCCCGTTGCGGGTGAGGATGAAGGGTGCATGGGTAAAGCTGGACGCACGCCCGGCCATCGCCTGCGCCACCGCTCCCGCCACCTCGGGATAGGATTCGGGCCAGACGGCGGCAAACGGCCGGCCCAGCGCCTCCGGATGGCGCCGGCCCAGCACCGGCACGTAGGCATCGTTGTACAGGAAGGTTTCCTCGCTGCCCCAGACGATGAAGCTCGCGACGGCCGAGTCGAGCATCTGGCGCACCGCGTACTGGAGCGCCGGCTCCCAGCCGCCAGGATCGCCGCAAGCGCTGGCGTTCCAGTCGTGTTCGGCCATCAGGGTTTCGACGGCGCCAGGCTGGCCGGGGGAGGAAGCGGTGAGGAACATCGTATGGGTCCGGTTGGGAGGCAAGGGCGCTGCCAGGGCCGGGCCACGGAAGCGGGCGGCGCTGCCGGCAATGGCGGCGCGTCGGAAAGTATAGCCGAGCTGATGGAATTCGCGCCCGGATGGGCAGGAGAAGATGGTGTCGCCAGCAGGAATCGAACCTGCATCTAAGTCTTAGGAGGACCTTGTACTATCCATTGTACTATGGCGACACATCGCTGCCGCGCGTGCGCGCAGTTGCAGTCCCGTATTGTACCAGTCCCCTTGCCAAATCAGAACAGTGGCAAAACAGCTACGCGCCTTCTTGAATCAATACGAAAAGCTACAAGCGGAGATGGTAATTCAATTTTGACAACATACATTTAAAGTTTATAATTTTTGTTGCCATCATCTCCACACCGCTTCATGTCGAGTGCTTGCCTTCCACGCCTTTCCCGCAGCCGCCCCAGCAAAGCCTAAGCCCAGGCCGCCTTTTTCCCGGCTAGCGTTCGACGCCGGTGTTGAGGCGCTGCTTCATGGACGCCAGCAGCGCGATCAGGCTGGCCTTGTCCTCGACCGGGATATCGGCCAGCATCTCGTCGATCCAGCGTTCGTGCACCGCCGCCATCTCGGCGAAGGCGCTGCGCCCGGCCGGGGTCAGGCGCACCGCCCAGGCACGGCGGTCGTGCGGATCGGGCACGCGCAGCACCAGTCCTTCGCGCTCGAGCTGGTCGGTGATGCCGGTGACGTTGCCGCCGGTGACCATCATGCGTCGGGACAGCTCGCCCATGCGCAGGCCGTCGGGATGACGCTCGAGCTGGGCCATCAGGTCGAAGCGCGGCAGCGTGATGCCGAAACCGGCGCGCAGCCGCGAGCGGATCTCGTTCTCGATGCGCACGGTGCACGAGAGCATGCGCAGCCACAGCTTGAGCGACTGATGGTGATCCTGCGTCAGCCGGCTTGCCAGGTCGAGCTCCCGCTCTGCCTGGCCCGAGTCCTCGAGATCGGACATGTTTTCCTCAGACCGCGTCCATGCGTAATTTAAACCGTTGCAGTTTACCGGTTTCGGTGCGCGGCAGCTGTTCGCGAAAACGCAGCACGCGCGGATACTTGTACGGCGCAATCTGGGCCTTGACGAACTCCTGCAGCGCCGCGGCCAGCTCGCCGCTTGGCGCCACGCCCGGCCTGAGCACGACATGGGCTTCGACCACCTGCCCGCGCTCCTCGTCGGGGCGCCCCACCACGCCGCACTCGGCCACCGCCGGATGGTGCAGCAGGGCTTCCTCGACCTCGGCGCCGGCGATGTTGTAGCCGGCCGAGATGATCATGTCGTCCAGCCGCGAGCGGTAGTAGAAATAGCCGTCGGCGTCCATCTCGTAGGCGTCGCCGGTGATGTTCCAGCCATCCTGCACGTAGTTGCGCTGGCGCGGGTCGTCCAGGTAACGGCAGCCGGTCGGGCCTTTCACCGCCAGCCTCCCCACCACGCCCGGCCCCACCGGCCGCCCGTGCTCGTCGAGGATGCAGGCCTGGTAGCCCGGCACCGGCTTGCCGGTCGCGCCGGCCCTGGCCTCGCTGCCCGCGGCCGAGATGAAGATGTGCAGCATCTCGGTGGCGCCGATCCCGTCGATCATGTCCAGGCCTGTTGCCGCCTTCCAGGCTTCGCGGGTGGCGACCGGCAGCGCTTCGCCGGCCGACACGCTGCGGCTCAGGCTGCGCAAATCGAAGCGCGGCGCCAGCTGCGCCATCTGGCGGTAGAAGGTGGGCGCGGTGAAGCACACCGTGGCGCCGTGTTCCTGGATCGACGCCAGCAGGCTTTCCGGGCTCAAGCGCTCGACCAGCACGGCGCTGGCGCCCACGCGCAGCGGAAACAGCAGCAGCCCGCCCAGGCCGAAGGTGAAGGCCAGCGGCGGCGTGCCGATGAACACGTCGTCCATGCGCGCGCCCAGGGTGTGGCGCGGGAAGCAGTCGCAGATCGCCAGCAGGTCGCGGTGGAAGTGCATGGTCCCCTTCGGTACGCCGGTGGTGCCCGAGGTAAAGCTGATCAGGCAGATGTCGTCGGCGGCGGTATCGGGCGCATGGAAGGGCTCGTCGTGGGCCGCCATGCGCGCTTCCAGCGAATCGGGCGCATCCCCGTCGAACAGCACCAGGGGCAGGCTGCCCGCATCCATCGCGTCGACTTCGGCACGCAGGGAGGCCGCGCACAGCACCGCATCGACGCGGGCGCGGCCGGCGATGATGCCCAGTTCGCGGGCGCGCAGCAGCGGCATGGTCGGCACCGCGATGCAGCCGGCCTTGATCACGGCCAGGATGCAGGCCGCCATCATGGGGCAATTGGCGCCGCGCAGCAGCACGCGGCTGCCGGTCGCGAGCTGGAGGTCTAGACGCAGCACGTGGGCGATGCGGTCGACCCGCGCGCGCAGCTGGGCGTAGCTGAGGCGTTCGCGGCTGCCGATGAGGGCCGTGCGCGCATCCCAGCCGCGCGCGCCGGCGCCATCGAGCAGCTCGGCCGCGCTGTTCAGGCGCGGCGGATACCGCAGCTCGGGCAGGTCGAAGCGGAATTCAGGCCACTCGCTCGGGGGCGGCAGCTGGACGCGGGCGAAACCGTCGGCGTAGCCGGACGGCGCAAGTGCTGCGGAAGCATCGGTCATGTCGGGCCTTTGGTAGATATTCCGGCAATAATGCAGCGATCCCGACTTACTTTAAATCTAAAGTAATCTGCCAGCAAGCGTATTTATGAGATGGCTTGCGCGCGCTGCTGCTGGCGGC
>NZ_DKJX01000070.1:0-71016 GCF_002454935.1 Massilia sp. UBA6681 | reverse complement strand
AGTCTTAACTGAACGGCATTACGCCCTTCGGCGCGTTGTTTTTCACTTCTTGACGAACACCAGGTCCCACACGCCGTGGCCCAGCTTGAGGCCGCGGTTCTCGAACTTGGTCAGCGGCCGGTATGCCGGCTGCGGCGCATAGCCTTCGGCCGTGTTCTGGAGCAGGGGCTCGTTGCCCAGCACTTCCAGCATCTGCACCGCGTAGTCTTCCCAGTCGGTGGCGCAGTGGATGTAGCCGCCCGGCGCCAGCTTGTCGCACAGGACCTTCACGAACGCCGGCTGGATCAGGCGGCGCTTGTTGTGGCGCGCCTTGTGCCACGGGTCGGGGAAGAACACGTGCACGCCGGCCAAGGAACCGTCTGCGATCATGTGGTTCAGCACCTCGACCACGTCGTGCTGGATCAGGCGCAGGTTCTCGATGCCCTGCTCGCCGATCTGCTTGAGCAGGCTGCCCACGCCCGGGGTGTGCACCTCGACGCCGATGAAATCCTTCTCCGGCATCAGGCGCGCGATGTGCGCGGTGGTGTCGCCCATGCCGAAGCCGATTTCCAGGATGGTCGGCGCCTTGCGGCCGAAGGCCTGTTCCAGGTCGAGCGTCTCCTTTTTGTACTCGATCAGGTACTTGGGACCGAGTTCCTCCAGCGCGCGCGCCTGGGCGGTCGACAGGCGGCCGGCCCGCGTGACGAAGCTGCGGATGCGGTGTTCGGTCGGATCGTAAAGCATGGAACGCGCCGGGCCGGGGGTAGGCTTTTCAGAGGACATGGGGAGTGATAGTGAGGAAAAAACGGCTGTCATTATAGCCCAGCCGGGAGCGTGCGAAGCCTCCCGGCGGAATCGCGGATAATCGTGCTTTATCCATGCCGAGCCCAGGAAGCCTGTCCATGCAATCAGTGAAACACCCGATCGCCGTCGACGAGAACGTCGCCACCGCCCACCTGACTTCCTTCCACTACGGCAGCCCAGGCACCGGTAAAAAGGTGTACATCCAGGCCGCCGTCCACGCCGACGAGGTACCGGCCATGCTGGTGGCCCACTTCCTGCGCCAGGAACTGGAGCGCCTGGATGCCGAAGGCCGGATCAAGGGTGAAGTCATCCTGGTGCCGGCGGCCAATCCGATCGGCCTGTCGCAGGTCATCCACGGCACGCCCTTCGGCCGCTACCACCTGACGACCGGCACCAACTTCAACCGCCTGTACAGGCACGTGGCGGACGAACTCAAGAAGTCGCTCGAAGGCAAGCTCGGCAGTGATGTGGACGCCAACATCGCCCTCATCCGCGAACACGCCCGCCACCAGATCAGCCTGTGGGAGCCGCATGACGACGTCGAGACGCTCAAGAAGACCCTGCTGTCGATGGCGATCGACGCCGACATCGTGCTCGATCTGCACTGCGATAACGAAGCGCTGATGCACATGTACACCGGCACCCCGCTGGTGGAAAGCGTGGAGCCGCTGATGGCGCTGCTGGGCGCGCGCGTGCTGCTGGTGGCCAAGGCCTCGGGCGGCGAAGCCTTCGACGAAGCCTGCAGCCGCCTGTGGTGGGACCTGGCCGACCACTTCGAGGGTACGGCGATTCCGCCCTCCTGCATCGCGGTCACGGTCGAGCTGCGCGGCGAGAACGACGTGCGCTACGACTACGCACGCCAGGACGCTGCCGCCCTGCTGCAGTACCTGGGCCATGCCGGCGTGCTCGACATCCCGCTCGAGCCGCTGCCGGAAACGCCCTGCCGCGCGACGCCGCTCAATGCCGTCGAGCCTTTGGCCGCACCGCATGCGGGCGTGCTGGTCTTCCACAAGAAGCTGGGCGATCTGGTCGAGGCGGGCGAGCCAGTGGCGGACATCGTCAACCCGGTCAGCGGCCAGGTGACGACGCTGTCGGCCGAACACGCAGGGCTGCTGTTCGCGAGCACGGCGCACCGGCACCTGCTGCGCGGGATGCATGTGTGCAAGATCGCCGGGACGGAATCCTTCCGCTCGGGCGACCTGCTCAGCGCCTGAACTTCCCCCACACCACGGCGCCCAGCGCAAGCAGCGCCGTTACCGCCGGCCACCACGGCCGCGATGCATCCAGCTCGAGCATCGTCGCGGTACTGATGGCGCACCACAGCAAGGGAATCACCCACAGCGGCCAGGGCGCGCGCCAGAACATCAGGACGCCGAGCGTCACCATGGCGGTGGGATCGGGTGCGAAGCCGAAGACCTCGGCCTGCCACCAGCTGCGGCCATACAGTGGGGCCAGCAACGGGTAGCCGGCCAGCACGAGCAGCACGAGGGGGAAGGCCATGCCCACCGCAGGGGTGAGCAAGTCGGGCTGCGCCGGCGCCTTCCAGGCCATCCAGGCATGCAGCCCGGCCTGCAGGAAGAAGGCGGCAGCGAAATATGGTGCACCGATGTTGATGTCGGCATAGCGCTGCAAGTGGTAGGCCCAGCCCACCCACAGCCAGGCTGCGCCCAGCAGCGCGAAGGCGCTCCGTGCGCTGGCCAGGCGCCGGTGCGCGATGCCGCCCAGGATAACCGCACCCGCGGCGAGCGCCAGCAGCTGCAGCGGCCACCACTCGCGGTTCATCAGTTCGAACTGGCGGTAATAGGTCCGCGCCGAGAACATCAGGAAGTCCGACAGCGAGTACGTCCACCACTCGCTCATGCCAGCCTTTCGACATCCTGGACGATACGGCGGCGCAGCGCCTCGTCCGGTAGCGGCCCGCTCGCGGCCAGCATATTCTCGCGCACGTGGGCGACGCTGGAGGTGGCGGGAATCGCGCAGGTGACGCTTGGATGCGCGACGATGAACTTGAGCAGCGCCTGCGCCCAGCTGGTGCAGCCGATCTCCGCGGCCCAGCCGGGCAGGCGCTTGCCCGCCAGCGCCCGGGTCAGGTCGCCTTGCCGGAACGGCCGGTTGACGATCACGCCGATGCGCCGCTCGCGCGCCAGCGGCAGGATGCGCTGCTCCACCTCGCGATCGAGCGCGTTGTACGAGACCTGCACGAAGTCGATCGGCTGGCTGGCCATGATTCTCTCGATCTCGCCATGCCGGCGTCCTTCGGAGGTGGTGATGCCGACGTAGCGCAGCCGCCCTTCCCGCTTCATCCGCAGCAGCATCGGCAAGTGCGCTTCCCAGGCCAGCAGGTTATGCACCTGCAGCAGGTCGAAGCGCGGGATCTGCCACAGGCGGCGCGAGGTTTCAAGCTGCGCCGGCCCCTGCGCGCCTTCACCGGTCCACACCTTGTCGGCCGAAAACAGCTGCGCGGGCTTGAGCTTGCCCACCGCTTCCCCGATCACCTCCTGCGCCGAGCCGTACATGGGCGAGGAATCGATGAGCCGGCCGCCGCCGGCGAAGAACTGGCGCATGACCGCCGCGCACTCGGCGCGGGCTTCGGGATCGCGGCCGACGTTGAAGGTGATCCAGCTGCCCAGGCCGACCAGCGGCAGCTGCTCGCCGGAAGAGGGAATGGCGCGCGTCAGGATCGCGGGGCGCCCTTGGGCATGGGCGAAGGCCGGCAAGGCCAGCAGCGAGGCGAGCACGCGGCGGCGCGATCGGGAAGCGAGTTGCATGCGGGCGCTCCTTGGCGGATGGGACGAGTAGCATCGAGCATACCGCGCCGGCGCCGGGCGCGGCGCATTCCCTGCCGGCGCCTGGAGGAACCCGATGCGCCTTCACATTCGCACCCGCCTGCTCGTCATCGCCATGCTGCTGGCCTGCGTGCCGGTCCGGTCGGCGCCGGACCGCGATGCCATGTCCTGGCTGCCCGTGCAGGAAGTCGCCAGCGGTGGCGGCACCAAGGGTCCATGGCGCCAGAACGACTCGCAGTACGACTACGTGGACGACGGCACCCTCGCCTTCCTGCCCGGCGGCGGCCTGGCCGTGGCCTGGGTCGACCAGCGCCGCAAGGAAGTGCTGCTGCAGGTGCTCGGGGCAGATGGCCGCGCACGCGCCGCCCCGGTCGACGTGTCGCGCAGTCCCGCCACCTTTTCCTGGATGCCACGCATCGCGGCGGGTGGCCCGGACACGCTGCACCTGCTCTGGCAGGAGATCATCTTCTCGGGCGGATCGCATGGCGGGGACATCCTGTATGCGCGCTCGCTCGATGGCGGCCGCAGCTTTTCCCAGCCCGTGAACCTCTCGAACTCGCTCGGCGGCGACGGCAAGGGGCGCCTGGACCGCGACACCTGGTCGAACGGCAGCCTGGACCTGGCAGTGGGCGCGGACGGCAAGGTCTACGCGGCGTGGACCGACTACGACGGCGCCCTGTGGCTGGCGCGCTCGCGCGACGGCGGGCGCAGTTTCACGCCGCCGCAGCGGATCGCCGGCGACGACAAGCGTCCGGCCCGTGGCCCTTCGCTTGCGCTTGGCGGTGGTAAGGTTTACCTGGCATGGACGGTGGGCGAGGATCCGGACGCCGACATCCGCGTGAGCAGCTCGCTGGACGACGGCGTGAGCTTCGCGCCGCCGGTCCTGGTCGGCGCCAGGGCAGCGCGGGCCGATGCGCCGCGCCTGGCGTTTGATCGCGACGGGCGGCTGCATCTCGTCTATATGGAGCAGGCGGGTAAGCAGCCGGCGGCGATCCGCCATGTTCGCTCCGATGGCCCCGAACTGGCATTCGGCACGCCGCGCACCCTGTCCACGCGCGCTGAAGCGGCGATGGCGCCGCAACTGGCGACCGATGCGCACGGCCGCGTGCATGTCGCCTGGGAGTCGGCGCACGGGCTGCGCTACAGCCGGGATGGCGGCGCCCCGGTCACCGTGCCGCACAGCGGACCAGGGGCGGGGGCACGCCAGGGCAGCCAGCAAGGCATGCTCGGCAAGAAGCTCGCGGCCGGCGACGGGATGGTCGCGTTGGTCAACAGCAGCCTCACCCGGGGGGACGGCAGCCGCGTTTGGGTGATGCGGGGACGCCTGCCCGATTCTCGCTGAAGAGTCGGCAGTGTTACAGCTTGGGGGATGGGGGACTGAAGACTGGAGCGGGTGAAGGGAATCGAACCCTCGTCTTAAGCTTGGGAAGCTCCTGCTCTACCATTGAGCTACACCCGCGTTGCCTGCATTCTACGCGCGTTTGCCGGGCTTTGACAAATCCTCAGGCTTTCCTCAGCCAGCCGGCGCCGGCAAGCAAAACGCCCGGCCTGGCGCCGGGCGTCGAAGGCAGACGTTCTGTTAATGCTCAGGCGTGTTGCTTGCGGCGACGCGCGGCGACCAGGCCTGCGGCGCCGAGGCCCAGCAGCGCGAACACGCCTGGCTCCGGCACTTCGCCGACCTGGACATTGATGGCGCTGCGGCCCAGTTCATCGCCCTGGCCGTTGTACGCCGCCAGGATGAAGCTATAGTGGCCGTTTGCCTGCGGATTGAAGCTGGCGCCACCCGTTGGCGGGGTTACCAGGGGCGAAGGCGTGGCGAGGAAAGCGAACAGCATGTTCTGGGAATCCTGCTTGGTATCCAGGGCAGTTCCTCCGGCGCCGATCGCGAAGAATGTATCCAGGTTGAGAACGCCCAGTTTGTCCTCGTCCGTATTCATGCCCGCATCGAGGTCGTAGAACAGCTTGAAACTCAGTCCACTTTCGGCGAAGGTCGGCTGGTCGACATGGACGTAATACCCCACGTTCCAGGTCGAGCCCAGCACATTCTTGGGCGAGAGCGTGGTGCCCGGTGTTGCGAAGTACGTCCCCGCGCCATCATTGAGCAGCTTGGGCGCGTCGTAGCGCTGGTGCGCCGTGAGAGCAATGGTGAAGCCTTCGCGGTAAGTGATCGCGGACGGATTGTTCGGAATGCCCGAGCCGCCGTAGGTAGCACCTGCCAGCGGGCCGAAGCTCGTGTACTCTGGCGAAACGGGAGCGGCGGTGGCAAAGGCCGAAACAGCGCCCAGCAACAAGCTCATTCCAATACGCGACATGGTATGCATGATTGATCTCCCTAAAAATTTTGGACGGGAGACATGTAGCAATTTTCACACCAATGTTGAACTTGGTAAACTTTTCTCTTTGAAAACAATAGTTTAGTGCCAGCTACATTGCTGTTCTGATGAAGTTTCCCTGGAGTTGTAAAGTTTTCGACAGCCAAAGTCCGCCGCTTACTCCGGCTGCTCCACCGTATAGCCCTTCGCCGCCAGCGCCGCCATCAGGCCCTTCGGATCGAGCAGGTCCTTCATCGACAGCACCGCGAAGGTCGACGCGTTCTTCGCCAGCGCGGCCTCCGCATTGGCGAGCCACATGGCGCGATGGCGCTCTTCCGCCCCCTGGAAGGCCGGATGGTCACGCAAGACAGCGCTGTTGCGGATCGCGTTGCTGCAGCTTTCCTGCTCGTTGAAATCGAGCTTGCGGATGGCGTCGATATCGCCCTTGGCCCAGGCGTTGGCGCGCACGCGCATCGCATCGATGTCGGTTTCCAGGCGTTTCAAGGTGTTCGAGAAGCAGGCGACGTCGTCGAGCTGCGATTTCTTGAAATCCTTGATCAGCTGGCGCGGGTTGTCGATCTTCACTTCATTGACCGTCCGGGTCACCTTGAGCTTCTTCTGGTCGACGATCTTCTCGACCTGCTTGCGCACATCGGTGCTGTTGGTCAGGCCGGCGTGCTTCAGCGCAGCGCTGAACAGCTCATTGGCCACGAAGATCGGCCGGTCGCGCTCCTTGTTCTTGGGCAGGTATTTTTCCTTGAGCGGCAGCCAGCGCGCGTAGACCTCGGCCGGGAGCACGTCATGCAGCGTGGCGTCGTCCGGGTTCCTGTTGACGCCGATGAGGCTGGGCAGCGCCAGCGCCATCTTGAAGTAGGACGCCTCGACCTTGGTGACCGGCGGCGCCAGGTATTCCTGCGAGCGGCCAATCACCGCTTCGACCTCGTGCGAGCGCCAGTCCATCTTGACCGGCAGCGGAGAATAGGTCCCGAAGATCCACAGCACGTGCTCGTCCTTCGAGACCTTCCACATGCCCGGACCGGGCTTCTGGCCGACCACCAGGATCTGTTCGGGCGCGGCCGGCGCCTCGTCGCTTGACGCGGCGCTCGTTGCCGCAGGCGCCGCGGCCGGATCGGCGGTCTGGGCAAACGACGGCGCTGCGCACAAGGCCAGGCACAGGGCCGGCAGGATTGCAAATTTCAGCATCAGGACACCTTTGTTGTTGGTTGTCCGTCAAGCTTAGCCCTGCAATATGAACCGGAACTTAACAGGCTTGGGCTACCCTCTTTTTCATGCCGCCTGCATGAGGCGCTTGGGGACGGGAGCCGCCAGCGTCGACCGCGCGGCCAGCTGCGGCTCGCTGTCCTCGAGCTTGAACTCGCCCACCAGCGCCACCAGTGTCGCCGCCTGCTGCTGCTGGCTTTCCGCCGCGGCGGCCGCCTCCTCGACCAGGGCCGCGTTCTGCTGGGTTACGCCGTCCATCTGCACGATCGCCTGGTTGACCTGGCCGATGCCGGAGCTCTGCTCCGCGCTGGCCGCGCTGATCTCGGCGACGATGTCGCTGACGCGGCGCACACTCGACACGACTTCGTTCATCGTCTTGCCCGCTTCCTCGACCAGCATGGTGCCCATGCTGACCTTGTCGACCGAGTCGCCGATCAGGGTCTTGATCTCCTTGGCGGCGGCGGCGCTGCGCTGCGCCAGGTTGCGCACCTCGGTCGCCACCACCGCGAAGCCGCGGCCCTGCTCGCCCGCACGCGCCGCTTCCACGGCGGCGTTGAGCGCCAGGATGTTGGTCTGGAAGGCGATGCCGTCGATGACGCCGATGATGTCCACCACCTTCTTCGAGGCGTCGCTGATCGAGGCCATGGTGCCGACCACCTGGGACACGACTTCGCCGCCGCGCGTGGCGACCTCGCTCGCCGACTCGGCCAGCTGGTTGGCCTGGCGCGCGTTGTCGGCGTTCTGCTTCACGGTGCCGTTCAGCTCTTCCATCGAGGCCGCGGTTTCCTCGAGCGCGCCGGCCTGCTGTTCGGTGCGCACCGACAGGTCGGCGTTCCCCTGGCGGATCTCGCTGGATGCCACCGCCACGGCGTCGGAGCTGCTGCGCACGCGCGCCAGCACGTCCTGGATCTTGGCCACGAAGACGTTGAAGCCGCGGGCGATGTCGGCCAGTTCGTCGTTGCCCTTGACGGCCAGGCGCGCGCTCAGGTCGGCGTTGCCGCCGGCCAGGTCGGTCATCGCCTGGCCCAGCACGCGCAGCGGACGGGTCAGGCGGCGCAGGACCGTCACCATCACCAGCGCGGCGGCCGCCGCGCACAGTACGGCGACCAGCGCCGCATAAGCGGCCAGCTCGCGCGCCGGGGCGGTCGTCACGCTTTGCGGGAAAGCCAGTGAAATGGCCCATGGCGCCATGTCCTTGCTGACCTGCAGCGGCTGCAGCACGTGCACGATACCCTTGTCGTCGAGGTACTCGTAGGGCTTGCCCTGCTTGACCGCTTCCAGCGCCGCAGCGGGCAGGTCCTCCGCTTTCTTGCCGTTGCGGGAGGTGTCCTTGTGGCTGGCGTACATGCCGCCGTTCGAGATCAGCGCCAGCGTGCCCTTGTCCATGATCTTCATATTGGCCAGCATCGTGCCGAGACCGGTGAGCGGGAAGTCGCCGGTGAAGGTGCCCTTGAACTGGCCGTCCACCATGATCGGCGTCGCCAGCGTGGCGATCGCCTCGTCCTTGCCGTTGATCCGGTACAGGTAAGGCTCGGTGAAATGGGCCCGGCCGGTCGCCTTCGGCACGTCGTACCAGTCGTTGCCGCCCGGGGTGGTGACGAACACGATCGGCTCGACGTTGACCTTGCCTTGCGGGCTGCGCGTCCAGTAAGGCATGTAGCGGCCGGTGGCGTCGTACAGCGGCGCCTGGCCGGCAAACTCGGCATCCTTGCCGTCCAGCGCGTCCGGTTCATAGGCCGCCGAACTGCCGATGAAGTCTTCCGAGCCCACCAGGGTGGCGCGCACCAGGTCGGCGACCTGGGTGCGCGTCAGCGCCTGCCCGCCCGCTTGGGTCGAGGCCAGCACGGTGGCCGCGCTTTCCAGCGTCGCCAGGTTCGATGCAATGCGGCTCTCGAGCATTGCCGACGCCTGCAAGGTCAGCGTCCGCGCCTGGCGCATCGCGGCTTCCTCGGCGCTCTGGCTGTTCTTGACCGCGATAAAGCTCGATGTCACGCCCAGGCTGGCCACCACCAGCAGGGTGGCGGTGACGCAGATCTTGGCGCTCAGGGACAGGGAAAAACGGCGCGATGCATGCTGTGCTTGATGCGCTGCCTGGTGCTTGTTCATGGTCGTCTCTCGTTCTCAGAAGGTGCGGGCGACGCTCGCGGCGAACGTGCCCTTGGCAGGATTCGAATAGGCGACGGCGCCGTCGCCGCGCGGCACGCCCGTCGTGTAGCGCTTGTAGGCATCGGTGGCGCCCCATGCGCGGGTCCAGGCCGCGGCGATGCTCCAGCCGCCGTCGAAGGTTCTGGTGACACCCGCCTTTGCATCGCGCCAGTCCCAGATGGCATTGCCCTCGCCCGCCACGCGTCCGTCGCCGATGTGCAGGTTGAGCACGTAGCCGCCGCCCAGGTCATGATTCAGGCCGACGTCGAGGTAGCCGGTGCCGCGCGCGTTCGTGATGCCGAAGAAGTCGCGCGACACCGTGCGGTAATACCTCGCGTAGAAGGATTGGTAGCCCAGGCCGGGGACGACTTCGGTGTAGTCGTATTTGGTGCCGGTGGCGCCGATGCGTGCTCCCGGATAGCGGTAGTGCATGAGGTTCAGGCTGACGCCCAGCGGCCCGAGCGTGCCGGCGTAGCCGCCGTACAGGTCCCATTCGACGCGGCCGCCCTCGATGAAGCGGTCGCTGACGGTCGAGGTCCAGGTGCCGAGCGACCAGCCGCTCGGGTGCGCATAGTCGATGCCCGCCTGCAGCGCGGGGCGGCCCCAGGTCTGGCGCATGCCGCGCGAGACGTATTGCGAGCTCAGGGTGACCGTGGTGGTGATCGGAAGCGTGGCCGACGGCGAAGCGCTGGTGGCGTCATCGCCGGCCTGGGCGGGCATGGCCGCCACTACCAGGCAAACCGGCAACAGCCGGAAAAAGGGGGAAGTCATGGTGGTCTCGTCGTTATCCGGCAAAGGCCCACATGAGGTCCTCCGCTCACTCAGCAATTAATGCCGTACGGAAATTCTACGAGAGATTGTGAATATTCACGAAAATGTGGCGTGTTCGATAACGGGATTTTTCACCCATCTAAGTCGCCGGCGCAACATTCGGTAAATCCGATAGATTTACTCGGGCTCCGGCAGGTCGGGCCGCTCGAGCAGTTCCTGCGCCAGCTTCAGGCCCTTGACCATGACCGAAAAGGCTTCGTGCTTGGACGCTTCGTCCGGCACCCGCAGCACGTACGAGGGGTGGTAGATGGTCACCAGCCAGCAGCCGTCGATGCGGACCGGCTTGCCGAGGAAGTCCTTCAGCGCCACCGTGCCCTTGCGCATCACGGACTTGAGCGCGGTCGCGCCCATGGCCACGATCACCTTTGGCTTGACGGCCGCCAGCTCCTTCTCCAGCCAGTAGTGGCAGGCCTCGATCTCGCGCTGGACCGGGGTCTTGTGCAGGCGGCGCTTGCCACGCGGCTCCCACTTGAAGTGCTTGACGGCGTTGGTGAGGTAGATGGCCTTGCGATCGACTTCGGCCTGGGCGAACACCTGGTCGAGGAGTTTACCGGCCGGGCCGACGAAGGGCTTGCCGGCCAGGTCTTCCTGGTCGCCCGGCTGCTCGCCAACGATCATGATGGGCGAGCGTTTTGAACCTTCGCCGCCGACCGCCTGGGTGGCGTACTGCCACAGCTCGCAGCGCCGGCACTCGTCGAGTTTCGACGGCTGCTCGCGGTCCGGCTGCGCTGCCTCTGCGGAGATCGGGATGGTGGCGCCGCTGCGCCGTCCGACCGCCTGCACCTGCCCGATCTTGCGCGCCCCGAGTTCGGCCTGGCTCACCAGCGAAGGCACGATTGCGCCTTCCGGCAGGTTCTTCCAGAAGCGCGAGGGGATGTGGCTCTGCATCAGCTGGGCGTTGACGCGCGCCGGGTTGAAGATGCTGCGGTAATAGGTGAGCCAGAGCGCCTCGCCGGCGTCATCCAGCTCGGCGGCGCTCGACATGAGGGGCCCGGTATTGTGCAGGGTGTGGCCGTCCCACAGCACGCTGGCCTCGGGCGTGGCGATCATCCAGCTGACCTTGCCCATGCGGGCCACGAAGTGTTCGGCCACCTGGGGCAGCACGTCGTGGCGCGGCTCGAACCAGGCGACGAAGCGCGGGTCGCCGGCATCGAGCGGACGCTCGCGGAATCGGATGTAGGCATGCATGTCGTGCTCCTCGCGGCGCACCGCCTTGACCATGCCGTGCAGGCGGCTGCCGTCCGGATCGGCGGGCGACTGCACATCGTGCTCGCCATGCGTCCAGCGCCACAGCACGCGGTACAGGAAAGCCCAGCGGTCAGGGGCGCGGAAGCACGCGGCTTTCTGCAGCATCTCCAGCAGCGATCGGGGCACGCGTGCGGCCGGCGGTCCTGGCGATTGCGCTTCTTGCAATCGGGTGCCGCCATTATCGATCGGCCCGGGCGCGGCCGGCGCACCCGAGAACAGGTCGCCGCCGTCAAGCGTGCCCCAGCTGGCCGCTTCGGGCGGCACGCCGGCCTTGAGCAGCGCGCGCGCCGCGTCGCGCCATTCGGCGAAGCTGTTCACCGCCAGCGGCTGGCCGCCCGTTCCAGCGCTGGCGGCGGCGTCCTTCATGCCGCCTGCAGTTCCGGCCACAGGTTCATCTGCTCGGGCGCGTCGGCCAGGTGGCGCCGGAGGAGGTGGGAACTGGCCGCGCCTTGAACCGGCTTGTAGTCGGCCGTGACGATGAAAGGAGCCAGCTTCTTCATGCTGCAGCGCAGGCGCGACAGGTCCTCCCAGCGGATGCGGCGGATGCGGCGCAACTCCACGATGCGCTTGGCGTTGCGGATGCCGATGCCGGGCACGCGCGCGATCATGGTCTCGTCGGCGCGGTTCAGGTCCATCGGAAAATGCTCGCGGTTGGCGAGCGCCCAGCCCAGCTTGGGGTCGACGTCGAGCGCCAGGTTGCCGGATTGGGGCATCAGTTCGCCCGCGGTGAAGCCGTAGCCGCGCAGCAGGAAGTCGGCCTGGTACAGGCGGTGCTCGCGCAGCAGCGGCGGGGGCGCTAGCGGCACGCTCTTGGGGCTTTGCGGGATCGGGCTGAAGGCCGAGTAGTACACGCGCTTGAGTTTATAACTGCCATACAGCGTTTCGGCGGTGTTCAGGATGGTGTGGTCGTCGCTGGCGTCGGCGCCGACGATCATTTGCGTGCTCTGCCCGGCCGGCGCGAAGTTCGGCGCCTTCGGTTCTTCCGCCTTCTCGTCGAGCTTGCGGCGGATCGAGCCCATCGCCAGCTTGATGGTGTGGACGTTCTTTTCCGGCGCCAGGCGGGTCACGCTGTCGTGGGTCGGCAGCTCGATGTTGACCGACAGGCGGTCCGCCCAGCGCCCCGCCTCTTCGATGAGGAGCGGGTCGGCGTCGGGAATGGTCTTGAGGTGGATGTAGCCGCGGAACTTGTGCACTTCGCGCAGCTGGCGCGCCACCGCCACCAACTGCTCCATGGTGTAGTCGGCCGACTGAATGATGCCCGAACTCAGGAACAGGCCGTCGATGTAGTTGCGGACGTAGAAATCATGGGTGAGCTTGACCACCTCTTCGACCGAGAAGCGCGCGCGCGGCACGTTGGAGCTGCGGCGGTTGATGCAGTACTGGCAGTCGTAGATGCAGAAATTGGTGAGCAGGATCTTGAGCAGCGAGACGCAGCGGCCGTCCGGGGTGTAGCTGTGGCAGATGCCCATGCCGGTGGTGGCGCCGAAGCCGTCCTTGTCCTCGGACGAACGCTTCGGCGCGCCACTGCTGGCGCAGGACGCGTCGTATTTCGCGGCGTCGGCCAGGATTTCCAGTTTGTCGTTGAGTTCCATCGCACGCATTGAACTGTATGGGCATACAGTATACTATCGCGCGCGTATGCACAGGCGAGCCGGGTCAACTGTGCACGCCGATTGGCGGTTCAAAGCTGGGACGAGACGAAAAAAAGCCCGGTCACGGGACCGGGCTTTCCACTAAAGCAAGCTCACATCAACGAATCGGCTTGCCGTCCGCATCGACCACGCTCACCTCGCCCCAACCGAGCGAGCGCACGCCCGCCTCGATCTTGCGCAGGTCGCCGATCACCATCCACACCGCCTCATCCGGCTTGATGAACTTCGACGATGCGCTTGCGAGCTGCTCCGGCTTGAGCGCGCGCACGTTCGACGCGTACTTGGTCCAGTAGTCGTCCGCCAGGCCCAGGTTGACGGCGTCCAGCCCTGCCGCTTCCAGCGCGGCGAGGGTGGAGAAGCGGCCCGGCAGGCGCGACGTCATGTTGCGCATGATGCTCTCGTACTCGGTACCCACCAGCGGACGCTCGCCGGCCACGCCGCGCAGTTCCTTGGCTACCTCCCGCATCGCCTCGACCGTCTTGTCGGTCTGCACCGGCGCGATGATGTAGAACGGACGCTGGCCGCGCACGTCCGGCAGGCGGGCCTGGGTGCCGTAGCTCCAGTGCTTGTCCAGGCGCAGGTTGCGGTTCAGGCGCGAGGTCGCGATGCCGCCGAAGTTGGTCATCACCGGCTCCATCGCCAGGTCTTCCGGCTGGCCGTTGGCCTGCGAGACGTGGGTCGCGACGATGGTCGACTGCGGCGCGTCCGGCTTGTCCACCAGGATCAGGCGCTTGCCCCGGGTCGCCGGCACGGTGGCCATCTGCTTGGCCGGGGCGCTGCCCTGCTGCCACTTGCCGAAGCTCGCTTCCAGCGCCGGCAGCAGCTTGTCCATGGTGGTGTCGCCGGCGACGATGATGGTGGCGCTGCCCGGCTTGAACCAGGTGCCGTGCCATGCCATCAGGTCGTCGCGGCTCAGGCTTTGCACGCTGCCTTCGAAACCGGAGGCCGGCTTGCCGTAGGCATGCTCGGCTCCGTACAGCAGCGACGGGATCAGGCGCAGGGCCAGGCTGTTCGGCTGGGCCTTTTCCTGGCCGATGGCGGCGATGCGGCGGCTCTTCGACAGCGCGAACTGGTCTTGCGGGAAGCTCGGGCTCAGCGCGGCTTCAGCCATCAGGGCCAGCGAAGGCGTCAGGTTGGCGCTGGTCGCCTGCAGGCGCACCAGCGACTGGTCCTGGGAGGTGCCGGTGCTCAGGCGCGCGCCCAGGTTTTCCAGCGCGTCCGACAGCGCGAAGGCGTCACGCGATTTCGTGCCCTTGTCCAGCAGGTCCAGCGCCAGCGAAGCGGCGCCGGCCTTGGCCGCGGTGTCGGAAGCCGCGCCGGCATCGACCGCCAGCGAGACGTTGACGATCGGGGCGGTATGACGCTCGAGCAGCACGACATTCAGGCCGTTCTTCAGCTGGGCGCGCTGCAGCGCCGGGAACTTGACGTCCGGCGCGTCGCCCAGCGCGGGCAGCTGCTTGCGGTCCAGGGTCGACTTGGTGGCGGCCAGCTTGGCCGAAGGGCGCACCGTCATGGTGTAGTGGTTGGCGCGCAGCCAGCGGTTGGCGGCAGTCTTGACGTCCGCCGGGGTGCTGGTGGCGAACAGCTCGAGGCGGTCGAGGTAGGCGTCCGGCTTGCCGCCGTAGGTCTGGCTTTCGGCCAGCACGTCGTTGCGGCCGCCCATGCCGCCCACGCGCTCCAGGCTGCGTGCGAAATCGGCCAGGTCGCGGGTCTTCACGCGCTTGAGTTCCGCTTCGGTCGGGCCCTTGTCGAGCAGCTCGGCCACCACGCGCTCCATCTCGCGCTCGACCTCGAGCGGATCGACGCCCGGCTTGACGGTGACCGACAGGTTGAAGGTGCCGCCCAGCTCCGCGTCGTTCACATAGGCCGACACGCCGGTGGCCATGCCCTTCTCGTACACCAGGCGCTTGTCCAGGCGCGCATTCTTCGAGCCGGCCAGCACGCCGGCCAGCAGGTTCAGGCGCTGGGTGTCGGCATCCTTCCACGAAGAGGTATGCCAGCTGCGGTAGATGCGCACCTGCGGCACGTGGTCTTCCATCTCGTCGCGGATGTTGCGGTCCAGCTGGGGGATCCATTTCTCGGTGCGCGGCAGCGGCGGGCCCGGCGGGATCGCGCCGAAGTACTTGTTTACCAGCTCATAGGCGCGTTCCGGCGTGATGTCGCCGGCCAGCGAGATCACCGCGTTGTTCGGGCCGTAGTAGGTGCGGTACCACTCCTTGATGTCCTCCAGCGAGGCGGCCTGCAGGTCTTCCATGTAGCCGATGGTCGACCACGAGTAGGGATGCGAGTACGGGTACATCTTGGCCGAGATTTCCATGCGCACGCGGCCATACGGCTGGTTCTCGCCCTGGCGCTTCTCGTTCTGCACCACGCCGCGCTCGCGCTCCAGCATCGCCTGCGAGATGTAGTTGCCCAGGAAGCCCATGCGGTCCGATTCCAGGAACAGGGTGCGTTCCAGCGCCGACACCGGCACGTCTTCGAAGAAGTTGGTGCGGTCGACGTTGGTGGTGCCGTTGCGGTTGTTCGCGCCGAGGTCGTCCATCGCCTCGCGGAAGCCGTGCGGGTAGTTCTCGGAACCGTTAAAGAAGAAGTGCTCGAACAGGTGGGCAAAGCCGGTCTTGCCGCGCTTCTCGTTGCGCGAACCGACGTGGTACCACATGTTCACGCCGACCACCGGCACGCTGTGGTCGGTGTGGACCAGCAGGGTCAGGCCGTTGGGCAGCACGAATTTCTTGTGGTCGATGCTGTAGGCCTTGCGGTCGAAGACGGTTTGCTTCGTGGCGGGTGCGGCGGCGTGGGAAGGCAGGGCTGCTGCGGCTGCGAGACCGAGCAGGAGGGGCAGTGCGAGTTTTTTCATGGCGTCTCGTGGACAGTTGTTGTATGTATGCGTCCCGTCCGTTCGGCGTCGGTTGGACGCGGGGTCGGCACAGCCGACCACCCTACAGGAAACGCCGGGCTTGCGCCAGAGGGCTCAGGCGTAGCCTTGCGCCTGCGCCAGCAGCTGCGGCTCCATGCGCGCCGCGATCTTCTTCAGGTAGCCTGACGCGGCGGCCACGCCCGCCCCGCCCGCGCGCTGCAGCCAGGCGTAGGCCTCGACCAGGTCGCGCTGCACGCCCTGCCCTGCCGAATACATCACGCCGAGGTTGAACTGGGCGCGCGCATGCCCCTGGCGCGCCGCGCACAGGTACCAGAAATGCGCCGCCTCGTAGTCGCGCTCGACGCCCTTGCCGCAGTCGTGGCGCAGGCCCAGCTCGAATTGCGCCAGCGCGTGGCCCTGGTCGGCGGCCTTGTGGAACCAGTCGGTCGCCTCGCTTGGATCGGCATGCTCGGCGCGGTCCAGCAGCACGCCCACCATGTACTGCGCCGGCGCGTAGTCCTGGTTCGCCGCGCGCCGGTACCACTCCAGCGCCTGCGCCTCGTCGCGCGCCACGCCCACCCCGCCCTCGTAGCGCAGGCCGAGGTCGAACTGGGCGCGCAGGTGGCCCTGTTCTGCCGCCTTGCGGTACCAGTGGGCCGCCTGGGCGGGATCCTGCGGCACGCCGCTGCCGGCGTCGAACAGCTGGCCGAGGTGGTACTGGGCCGAGGGCATGCCCTGCTCGGCGGCCTGGCGGTACCAGTGGGCAGCCTGGCTTGGGTCGGGCTCGACGCCCTGCCCGTGCTCGTAGCGCACGCCGAGGTTGTCCTGGGCGCCCGCATGGCCCTGGCTTGCCGCGCGGCGGTACCAGTGCAGCGCCAGCGCTTCGTCGCGCGGCACGCCGTGCCCGCTGTCGTAGATGAGGGCCAGATTGAACTGGGAGCTGGCGTGACCCTGTTCGGCGGCGCGGCCGTACCACAGGATCGCCAGCGCGCTGTCCTGCTCGAGGTCCTGCCCCTTGTCGTAGCGCAGGCCGAGGTTGAACTGGGCCGGCGCGTAGCCCTGCTCTGCGGCCTTGCGGAACCAGTCGACCGACTGCGCCCCGCTGGAGCGCAGCGCGAGGCTGAACTGCGAGCGCGCATAGCCCTGTTCCGCGGCGCGGCGGTACCACTCGGTGGCGGCATCCTGGTCCTGGGGCACGCCCTTGCCGGTCTCGTACATCATGCCGAGGTTGTGCTGCGCGCCCGGTTCGCCCTGGCCGGCGGCCTGGCTGAACCAGTGCAGGGCCTGCTGCACGTCGCTCGGCACGCCCTGGCCTTTCGCATACAGCCAGCCCAGGTTGTACTGCGCCGGCGCATAACCCTGTTCGGCGGCGCGGCGGTACCAGTAGGCGGCCTGGCCGTAGTCCTGGCCGACGCCCTGGCCCTTCTGGTACATCACGCCGAGGTTGTACTGCGCCAGCTCGAGGTCGGCGCTGGCCGCCATGCGGTACCAGGCCACCGCCAGTTCGTAGTTCTGGGGCACCCCCTGGCCGCTCGCGTACATGAAGCCCAGGCTGTGCTGGGCGCTCGGCACGCCGCGCTCGGCCATGCCCTTCACGCGCAGGAATTCCGCGGTGTGGCGACCTTCGATGTCGCCAGGCTGGGCAGGGATGTCGAGCATGGCGTCCGCTTACGCCTGCACTGCCCGCAGGCCGAACAGCGTCGGCTGGGTGCGCAGCGACTTGATGAATTCGCCCAGCGGGATCGGGCGGTAGTACAGGTAGCCCTGCATCGTCATGCAGCCGTTGGCGCGCAGGTAGCGTGCCTGCTCCTCGGTCTCCACGCCTTCCGCGATCAGGTTCAGGCCCAGGCCGCGCGCGATCGAGATGATCGCCAGGATCACCGGATAATGGCCGCCCTCTTCGTGGATCTCCTTGACGAAGGACTGGTCGATCTTGACGGTGTGGATCGGGAAGCGGTGCAGGTAGGACAGCGACGAGTAACCGGTGCCGAAATCGTCGATGGCGATCGACACGCCGAGCTGGCACAGTTTATTCAGCTGTTCGATCGCGTACTGCGGGTTGCGGATGCAGATGTTCTCGGTGATCTCGACTTCGATCTGGCCCGGCGCGATCCCGTAGCGCACCAGCGCGTTGCGCATCTTCTCGAAGAAGTCGCCGCGGTCGAGGTATTGCGGCGACAGGTTGAGCGACAGGCGCACGTGGTCGGTGCCCGAGGCATTCCACTGCAGCATGTCGCGACACAGCGCGCCGATCATCCAGTCCGAGATCGGCAGCATCAGGCCGTTCTCTTCCGCAAACGGCAGGAACTCGCCGGCCGACAGCACGCCGCGGGTCGGGTGGTTCCAGCGCATCAGCGCCTCGGCGCCGACGATGCGGCCGGTGAGCGCGTCGATCTGCGGCTGGTAGTACATCTCCAGCTCGTCCTGCTCGAGCGCGCGGCGCAGCGCCTGCTCGAGGGCGATCTTCTGGTGCGAGATGTCCAGCATCGAGGTGTGGTAGAAGCTGTGGCCGTTCTTGCCCTGGGCCTTGACCTGGTACATGGCGATGTCGGCATGACGCAGCAGCTCGTCGATCGATTCGCCGTCGGTCGGGTAGATGGCGATGCCGATCGATGCCGAGATGTGCACTTCGTGGCCGTCCAGGTCGAACGGCTCCTGCAGGACCTCGAGGAACTTGTCGGCGACCATGCGCGCGTCGTCGCGGTCGCGCAGCTCCGGCAGCACGATGGTGAATTCGTCGCCGCCCTGGCGCGCCAGCGTGTCGCCCTTGCGCAGGCAACTCTTCAGGCGGGTGGCGGCCTGCTGCAGCAGCTCGTCGCCCTTCACGTGGCCGAGGGTGTCGTTGACCAGCTTGAAGCGATCGAGGTCGATGAACATCACCGCCAGCTCGGTCTTCTTGCGCTTGGCCTGGATCACGGCCAGTCCGAGGCGATCCTTGAACAGGATGCGGTTCGGCAGGTCGGTCAGGATGTCGTGGTAGGCCTGGTAGGAGATGACTTCTTCGGCGCGCTTGCGGTCGGTGATGTCGCGCGCCACGCCGTAGGTGCCGAAGAACTCGAGCTTCTTCACTTCCTGGTCGGGCACGTGCATGCCGATCGCGTTCAGCGAAATCGTCATCAGGGTGTTATTGAAGGTGCGCTCGTGGCCGTTGCCGTTGCCGCTCCTGCACTTCAGGCGCAGCTCGACGTTGCGCGAGGCGCGCTCGTCGACACGGCGCTCGTTGAAGACGTAGCGCGCGCGTTCCAGGTCTTCCTCATGCACCAGCACCGAATAGTGCTTGCCGAGCAGCTCGTCGCGCGAGTAACCCAGCAGCTGGTAGGCGCGGTCGTTCACGAAGGTGAAGCGGCCTTCGTGGTTCAGCGTGTAGATGATGTCCGGCGAGGAGTCGACCAGGTAGCGGTACATCTTCTCGGAGGCGTCCAGCTGGGTGGCCATGCGCTGGTTCTCGAGCGCCAGGCGGCGGCCCTTGAGGGCGTTGGCGACCGTGGCCAGCAGTTCTTCGCGCGCGTAGGGCTTGCGCAGGTAGTCGTAGGCGCCGCGCTTGAGCGCGCCGATCGCCGCATCGATGCCGACTTCGCCGCTCATCACGATCACGTCGGCGTCGATGCCCTTCTGGTTGATGAAGTCCATGATCTCGTGGCCGCCGATGTCGGGCAGGCGCAGGTCGAGCAGGACCAGGTCGAAGCGCAGGCGCGACAAATGGGCCAGGGCTTCGGTGCCCGAGGACGCGGTGGTGAGCTGGTAGCCGCGGCCCTTCAGCAGCTCGTACAGCGAGGACAGCAGGCGCGGCTCGTCGTCGACCAGCAGCAGGCGTGGCTGGCTGTCGGTCTCGAGCGTTGGGGAATACGGGGCCGGTTCGCCGGAAAACATGGCGTTGTGCGCGTTGATCATGATGTTATGCGGAGCCGATCGCGCGGGCCGGCAGCGCCACGGCGTTACCAAGACTGGTGCCGGTGGCGGCGGCGCCGGACCACGCCGGCAGGAGGATTTCGAATGCGGTGCCGTTGCGGCCGCTGCGGCAGCCGATGTGGCCGCCCAGCTTCTTGACCAGGCTGTGCACGATGGACAGGCCGAGGCCATGGTGGGCGCCGTCCTTGGTGCTCTTCACCGGCGAGAACAAATGGGCCAGCACGTCGCGCGACAGGCCGGGGCCGTTGTCGCTGACGACCAGTTCCAGGTAGAGCTGGCGCTCGCGGTTCACATGGCCGCGGTTGACGATCTCCACGCGCCCGCCGCCCGTGCCGAGGGCCTCGATGGCGTTCTTCACCAGGTTCACCAGGATCTGCTTGAGCACGTCGGCGTCGCCCTCGATGCGGGTCGCTTCCTCGTGCATGGTGACGACGATGTCGACCGTGGCCGGAACGAAGCCGGTGCTGCGGAACAGGCGCTGCACCTCGTCCACCACCTTGGCGACGTCGGTCGGGCGCGGGCCGGTATCGACCGGCTTGAGCTCGGCCAGGCTGCCGACCAGCTGGCCGACGCGGTCGATCTCTTCGTTCAGGATCGACATCTCGGTGTTCACCGGCTCCTGGCGCGCCAGCTTGCTGTCGAGGACACTCAGGTAGTTCTTGATGATCGACAGCGGGTTGTTCACTTCGTGCACCACGCGGCGCGAGGCCTCGCGGTATTCCTCGGCCACGTGGGCCAGCTGGCGCCTTGCATGGCCGCGCTCGAGCAGCATGTTCTCCAGCGCGGTGGCGGCCTGCGCCCCGAAGGACTGCATGAAGCGCTCGCGCCGCTGGCAATACGGGACCTGCCAGGCCGCGATGCCGCCGATCAGCACGCCCAGGCAGCGCGCGCCGGCGACCAGCGGCACGCACACCAGGCTGTCGGTGCCGAGCATGCGCAGCAGCTGTTCCTCGGCCAGGCCGAGGCTGTCGCCGTCGCGCCCGATGAAGGCCGGACGGCGCTCCAGCGCGCTCTTGGCGATGGCGCCGCCTTTCGCGAGCGGCACGGCGAATTCGGCGATGCGCTGGCTGCCCTGGGTCGGCGCACCGACCAGGGCGTGGCCGGTCGGGTTCTCCAGCAGGACCACGGCATTGCCGAAGTCGAACAGGATGCGCGCCGAGCGCGTCATCGCTTCCAGCAGGCCGGATTCTCCCTGCTGGCGCGCGAAGCTCTGGCCCACTTCCGAGACCAGCACCATGTTGCGCACTTCTTCGGACAGGCGCTGCTGCACCGGATCCAGGCTTGGTGGCGCATAGGCCGGCGGCGCCGGGACGTCGTCGGCGCCTTCCAGGTCGATGCCCAGGTGGGCGGCGGCCTTCTCGACCTGGCGCGCGGCGCCGGCCAGCATCTGGCCGGCCTGTTCGTCGTCGATGCCGCACAGGGCCGCGGCGTCGCGCACCATGACTTCGTCGCCGGCATGGCTGGACAGCACGTGGGCCAGGCGCACGATGCGGATCAAGGGGTGGGCCGACTCCAGGCGCTCGCTCGGCTCGTGGTGGTACAGCACGGCGTCGGCCAGGAAGGAATCGAGCTGCCAGCGTTCGATCAGCCAGGCGCCGGCTTCGGCGTGGGTGATCTGCAGGGTGCGCTGCTCGACCGCGCACAGGTCCTCGTCGTCGCGCGCGCTGAAGTTGAAGGCGTATTCCTTGGGCGCGGTGGCCAGGAGGGCCAGGCGGCCGACATTGTGCAGCAGGCCGGCCAGGTAGGCCTCTTCCAGGTGCGGGTACTCGACGGCGCGTGCGATGTCCTTCGCGATGACGGCCGTGCTCAGCGAATTCTTCCAGAAGGCGCGCAGGTCGGTGCTGCCCGAATGCGGGAAATTGTTAAAGGTCTGGAACACCGAGTCGCTGATCACCAGCGTCTTGATCATGTCGGTGCCGAGGGCGACCAGGGACTGCTCGAGGTTGACGTTGCGGTGGTGCCGCTGGTAGGCGGAGCTGTTGGCCACGGCCAGCAATTTGCCGGTCATGCCGGCATCCTTCGAGATCAGGGCGGCCAGCTCCGGCATGCCGAGGTCGTCGGCCTGCAGGTGTTCGATGAGACGCACGAGGATCTGCGGCATGGCCGGCAGACGGGCAATCAGCAGACGATTGCGTATATCCTGATCCGAAGCTTGCATGGTCTCCAACGCGGCCGCGTGTCGAAGGTTGTCCGAGGCAGCCCGGGTAGGGTTGCCACAAAGTCTTTCTTGTTTATGTATTGAACAGAACAATGTTTAAACGTTTGTTCTGGGCACGAAAAACTTATCTTAGCATATAGACATTTCTGATCGGGAACAATACTTTCTGTAAAAAGTGTTGTCGAGATGTCGCTCTAAAGTGAGAGGCGCAAGAAAGCTATTTCGGCATCAATGGAAGATTATTTCACATATGCATGCATATATGAAATTTTATTTCACGACAATGATCGGGTTCACTGAACCCGATCACGGCATCGGGTGCCCGTCGCGGATTTTCTGGCGCCGGTAGTGGCGCGCAGTGGCCCACAGGCCGATCGACAGCAGCGTGAAGCCGGCCTGGCCGAGCGCCAGCGACAGCACCGAATGCGACAGCATCGGCGAAATCACGCCCGCCACGATCGCCCCCGCCAGGGTGGTCATGAAGGACTGGCACGAGGCCACGGTGCCGCGGATGTGCGGGAACATATCAAGTGCCATCAGGGTGGCGCCCGGCGCGATGATCGAGCTGCCGAAGGTGAAGAAGAACATGTGCGCCACGCTCCAGGGCAGCGAGGGCGGCAGGAAGCTGTGGTAGGTCACGTTGAAGGCGACCGCGCCCAGCATGAAGAAGAAGCCGATACGGATCTGGCGCGCGAAGCCCAGCTTGCCGGCCATGCGGTTGGCCGCCAGCGCGCCCAGGAAGATGCCGCTCACGGTCGGCACGAACAGCCAGGCAAACTGCGACGGGCCCAGGCCGAGGTGCTCGGGCAGCATCACCGGCGCCGACGCGATGTACAGGAACAGGCCGGCGAAGTTCAGCGCCACCACGCCCGACTTCATGTGGAACAGGAAGGAGCTGAAGATGGCGCCGTAGCTCTGGGCCAGGAAGCGCGGATTGAAGGGCTGGCGCTTTTCCTTCGGCACGGTCTCGGGCAGGTGCTTCCAGCAGAACCAGCCCAGGATGACGGTATAGGCGCACAGCGCCAGGAAGATCGCGCGCCAATCGGCCAGGGTCACGATCCAGCCGCCCAGCACCGGCGCGATGGCCGGTGCGATCGAGAAGATCATGGTCACCATCGACAGCAGGCGCGCCGCCTCGGCATCCGAATACAGGTCGCGGATGATGGCGCGCCCCACCACCACGCCCGCCCCCGCCGACACGCCCTGCATGATGCGGAACACCCACAGGTAGTGCACCGAACTGGCCGCCGCGCAGCCGAAGGTGCCGATCGCGAACACGACCAGCGCGAACAGGACCACGTTGCGCCGCCCGAAGGCATCCGACAGCGCGCCGTGCCACAGCACCATGCCGGCGAAGGCCAGCATGTAGGCGGTGAGCGTCTGCTGCACTTCCAGCGCCGAGGCGTTCAGCTCGGCGCGGATCTGCGGGAAGGCCGGCAGGTAGGCGTCGATCGAGAACGGCCCCAGCATCGACATCGCCGCCAGCAGCGTGGCCAGGCCGCCGGCGCTGAGCATGGCGATCTTGTGGGGCGCGGGCAGCGGAACCGGCGTGACCGGATCCTTGGGCAAGTCGTCGGGTTCGGTCGGCGGCAGCATGGAGGCTTATTGCTCCTGTTTCGGTTTGGCTTCCTCGCGGCGGTTGAAACCCGCCACCATGTCGAAGCGGAACAGGCGGCATTCGAGCGCGCCGTTGAAGAACGGGGTCTTGCGCGATTCCTTCAGGCGCAGCAGCTTGGGCAGCCCGAGGTCCGCCGTGAACAGGAAGGCGGTCCAGCCGGCGAAACGCTGCTTCAGCGTGGTGCCGAGCGCGGAGTAGAAGGAGACCGCCATCTCGTCCTGCGGCACCGTGGAATCGCCGCGCACGCCGATCCGCTCGCCATACGGCGGGTTGGTCAGCAGGATGCCTGGCTCGCTTGTGGGCGGCGACACGTGCTGGGCTTCGATCTGCTTGAGCGGCACGTCGAACAGGATGCCGGCGATCTTCAGGTTATGGCGCGTCATCGCGACCATGTCGCCCGAGATGTCGGAACCGAAGATGGTCGGCTCGGCAGGCAAGAGGTTCGGCTTGATCTCGGCCTTCAATGCTGCCCAGGCCTCGCGGTCGAAGTCGGCGAATTTTTCAAACGCGAAGCGGCGGCGCGCGCCCGGCGGAATGCCCTGCACCATCTGGGCCGCTTCGACCAGGATGGTGCCGGAGCCACACATCGGGTCGAACAGCGGGATGCCTGGCTTCCAGCCGGCCACGCGCAGCATGCCGGCGGCCAGGTTCTCGCGCAGCGGCGCGTCGCCGGTCTCTTCGCGCCAGCCGCGCTTGAACAGCGCTTCGCCCGAGGTGTCGAGGTAGATGATGAAGTTGCGCTGGTCGAGGAAGCCGACGATGCGCATGTCCGGCTCGCGGGTGTTCACCGAGGGACGCTTGTTGAACTGGTCGCGGAAGCGGTCGCAGACGGCGTCCTTGATCTTCAGCGTGGTGAACTCGAGGCTCTTCAGCGGGGATTTCACCGCGGTGACGTCGACGCGGATGGTGTGGTTGACGCCGAACCAGTCTTCCCAGGGCTGCTCGAGCACCAGGTCGTAGATGTCGTTCTCGTTGTTGTAGCTGCGCTGCCCCATGCGCATCAGGACGCGCGAGGCGATGCGCGAGTGCAGGTTGATGCGGTAGGCATCCACCAGCGAACCGGAGCAGTGCACGCCGCCAGGCACCTGGTTGTGCACCCGCATGGTGGTGCTGTGCTGGGCGATTTCACCCAGTTCTTCGGCAAGTGCCGCTTCCATGCCGCGCGGGCATGGGCAAAAATATGAGGCCATGAGGGGTACCCTTTGTCCGTTAATAAAACTTGAAACGTGTTAGCAGTATCAGTACTGCTAACCTTGAGACCGTCGCAATCTAATTGCACCGTTAGCCTGAAGACCGTCGTTCCGGCGAAGGCCGGAACCCACTGACGTTCGTGGCGGACCCGCGAACTTGGATCCCGGCCTTCGCCGGGATGACGTTCCAGAGCTAACTCTTAGAACGGTTTGACGACTACCAAAATCACAATCGCCAGCAGCAACAGCACCGGCACTTCATTGAAGTAGCGATACCATGTGTGGCTGCGCACATTCGTCCCGCGCTCGAATTTCTTGAGCAGCGAGCCGCAGGCGTGATGGTAGCCGATCGTCAGGATCACGAGCGCCAGTTTCGCATGCAGCCAGCCGCCCCGGATGCCGTAGCCCAGCCACAGCCAGATGCCCAGCACCAGGGCCGGCACCATCAGGATCGTGGTGAAGCGGTACAGCCGGCGCCCCATGCCCAACAGGCGCTCGAGCGCCGCCGGATTGGTTTCCTGGGCCAGGTTCACGAAGATGCGCGGCAGGTAGAACAGCCCGGCGAACCAGGAGGCGATGAAAACGATGTGCAGGGCCTTGATCCAGAGGTACATGCGATTCCTTGTTGTCGTTCTTGTCAGCTACGCACTTCGCCGTGCCCGAACACGACGTACTTGAGCGAGGTGAGCCCCTCCAGCCCCACCGGTCCGCGCGCATGCAGCTTGTCGTTCGAAATGCCGATCTCCGCGCCCAGGCCGTATTCGAAGCCGTCCGCGAAACGGGTCGAGGCGTTCACCATCACCGAGGCCGAATCCACCTCGCGCAGGAAGCGCAGCGCGGCGCTGTAGTCTTCGGTGATGATCGATTCGGTGTGCTTCGACGACCAGGTGTTGATGTGGTCAATCGCGCCGTCCAGCCCTTCCACCACGCGGATCGACAGGATCGGCGCCAGGTATTCGGTGCTCCAGTCCTGCTCGGTCGCATGCGCCAGCCAGGGGTAGCCCGTCAGGATCGCATGCGCTTCCGCGTCGGCGCGCAGCTCGACCTCTTTCGTCTTGTACAGCTCCGCCAGCTGCGGCAGCACGACGGGTGCGACCGAACGTGACACCAAGAGGGTTTCCATCGTGTTGCAGGTGCCGTAGCGGTGGCACTTGGCGTTGAAGGCGACCGGCAGCGCCTTGGCGATGTCGGCCTTGTCGTCGATGTAGACGTGGCAGATGCCGTCCAGGTGCTTGATCATCGGGACGGTCGACTCTTCGATCAGGCGCGCGATCAGGCCCTTGCCGCCGCGCGGGACGATCACGTCCACGTACTGCGACATCGTGATCAAGGCGCCGACGGCGGCGCGGTCGACCGTGTCGACCACCTGCACCGCGTCCAGCGGCAGGCCGGCGCCCTGCAGGCCCTCCGACACCAGCTTGGCCAGCGCGCGGTTGCAGTGGATGGCTTCCGAGCCGCCGCGCAGGATCGCCGCGTTGCCGCTCTTGATGCACAGGCCGGCCGCATCCACCGTCACGTTCGGGCGCGCCTCGTAGATGATGCCGATGACGCCCAGCGGCACGCGCATCTGGCCGACCTGGATGCCGCTCGGGCGCGACTTCATGTTGGTAATTTCGCCGACCGGGTCGGGCAGCGTGAGGATCTGGCGCAGGCCCTCGACCATGGTCTTGATGGCGCCCTCGGTCAGCGCCAGGCGGTCGAGCAGGGCCGGTTCCAGGCCGCCGGCGCGGGCCGCCTCCATGTCTTCCTGGTTCGCCGCGCGCAGCACGGCGGCGTCGCGCTCGATGGCGTCGGCGATCAGGAGCAGCGCGCGGTTGCGGGTGGCGCCGTCGGCACGCGCCATGGCGCGCGAAGCGGCACGGGCCTTGCGGCCCATGGAGTGCATGTGTTCGGTGATGTCCATCGTCGTTCCCTAGCCTAGTTGTAATGAGACGCAGCCGGAACGGATTCGGTTATCGTGCGACCCGCAGCGCCAGCTGCAGCATGGCATCCCACGCATCGCCCGCAAACGCCTTCGCGCGCAGGCCCTTGACCATCCGGTCCACCTGCGCCGCCTCCTGCAGCGCCGCTTCCAGCGTGGCGAGGGACACGCGCCGCAGCGCCGGTTCCATCATGCGCTCGCGCGGACCCCAGATGCGGTATTCCTTCAGCAGCGCGCCCAGCGGGCGGCCCTGCGCCATCCCGGATTTCAATTTTAGCAGCGTGCGGATTTCTTCACTGACGGCCCATAAAACCAGCGGCAGCGCCTCGCCCTCGCCTTTCAGGCCGTCGAGCATGCGCGCCAGGCGCGCCGGGTCGCCCGCCAGCATGGCTTCGGACAGCTTGAACACGTCGTAGCGCGCCACGTTGAGCACGGCGTCGTGCACCTGTTCGAAGCTCAGCTTGCCCGGCTCGTACAGCAGGCCGAGCTTCTGGATTTCCTGGTGCGCCGCCAGCAGGTTGCCCTCGACGCGATCGGCGATGAAGTCCAGGCTCTGGCGCTCGGCACTCTGCCCTTGCGCGGAGAGACGCATGCCGATCCAGCCCGGCAGCTGGGCGCGCTCCACGTTCGGAATCTCGATGTAGACCGCCGCCTGCTGCAGCGCCGCCACCCACGAGGCCTTGGCGGTCTGCCAGTCCAGCTTCGGCAAGGTGATCAGGGTGAGGTTGTCGGGACCGAGGTCCTTGGCATAAGCCTGCAGGGCGGCGCTGCCGTCCTTGCCGGGTTTGCCGCTCGGGATGCGCAGCTCGATCAGCTTCTTGTCGCCGAACAGGGACATGGCCTGGTTCGCGGCCAGCAGTTCGCCCCACTTGAAGTTGCGCTCGACCGTGAGCACGTCGCGCTCGGTAAAGCCTTGCGCGCGGGCGGTCTTGCGAATACGGTCGGCCGCTTCCAGCGCGAGCAGGTGCTCGTCGCTGGTGATCACGTACAAGGGCGCCAGGCCCTTGGCCAGGTGGCCCTCGAGGGCCTCAGGCCGCAGCTGCATGCTTCAGTCTCAACTCGTCAGACAGGTTTGATCGCGGCCAGGCGGCGCAGGATCTGCTGCACCAGGTCGGCCTGCATGTCGCGGTACAGCAGCTGCTCTTCCGATTCCTTGGCCAGCACCTGCGATTCGTCGAAGGCGATGTTGCGGCGCAGGGTGATCTCGGTCGGGCCGAGCAGCTCCTTGTTGTTGGCGTCGCGCACGCGGAACACCAGGGTGTAGCTCAGCGAGTACTCGCGCACCCGGCCCAGGCTGTTCAGCGACAGGATCGACTTGCCGCGCGACTCGGACAGCACGTCGAACAGGGCCTGCGCCTTGGAGGCGTCGGTCTCGACGCGCACGGAGTCGCCCGCGCGCAGGTTGCGCTTGAGCTCCGTGCCCAGCGGCGAGGTCTCGGGGAAGGCCAGGTAGATGCTCTGGAAGGGCATGTTGTACTGGCCGGTCGAGCCGCGCAGCTGGAAGCCGCAACCGGCGACGGTTGCGGCCACCAGGACCGCTGCCAGCGTGCGTACCACGATGGTTTTCATCGATTTACACCACGATGTTGATGAGTTTGCCCGGCACCACGATGACCTTCTTCGGCGTGCCCTCGATGAACTTGCTGACCGATTCCTCGGCCAGCGCAGCCGCTTCGATGCTCGCCTTGTCGGCATCCTTCGGCACCTTGACCGAACCGCGCAGCTTGCCGTTCACCTGGATCATCAGCTCGATCTCCGACTGCTCCAGCGCGGCCGGGTCGACTTGCGGCCACTGCACGTTGAGGATGTCGCCATGGACGGCGGCATAGCCCAGTTCCTGCCACAGACCGTGGGTGATGTGCGGCGCCACCGGGTTCAGCAGGCGCAGGAAGATCGAGAAGCCTTCGGCGATCACCGCATCCGACGCCACACCCTCGGCCAGCTTGGCCGACTCCAGCGTGTTGAGCATCTTCATGCAGGCCGAGACCACGGTGTTGTACTGGATGCGCTTCAGGTCATAGTCGGCCTGCTGCAGCACCTTGTGCACTTCACGGCGCAGGGTCTTCTGGGCGTCGTCCAGCGAACCTTGCTGCTGGCCTTTCAGGGCATTGGCGATGCGCTCGCGCTGCGCGTAGCCGTAGGCCCAGACGCGGCGCAGGAAGCGGCTCGCGCCTTCCACGCCGCTGTTCGACCACTCCAGGGTCTGCTCCGGCGGCGAGGCGAACATGGTGAACAGGCGCGCGGTGTCGGCGCCGTACTGCTCGATCTGCGCCTGCGGGTCGATGCCGTTGTTCTTCGACTTCGACATCTTCTCGGTGCCGCCGATCTGGACCGGCTGGCCATCCGATTTCAGGACGGCGCTCTGCGGGCGGCCCTTGTCGTCGAACGTGAGCTCGACGTCGGCCGGGTTGAACCAGGTCTTCTTGCCGGACTGGTCTTCGCGGTAGTAGGTCTCGTTCAGCACCATGCCCTGGGTCAGCAGGTTCACGAAGGGCTCGTCGAACTTCAGCAGGCCGAAGTCGCGCATCACCTTGGTCCAGAAGCGCGCGTACAGCAGGTGCATGACGGCGTGCTCGATGCCGCCGATGTACTGGTCCATCGGCATCCAGTAGTCGTTGCGCTCGTCGACCATCTTGTCGTTGGAGCCCGGCGAGGTATAGCGCATGTAGTACCAGGACGAATCGATGAAGGTATCCATCGTGTCGGTCTCGCGGCGCGCCAGCTTGCCGCACTTGGGGCAATCGCACTTCAGGAAGGCTTCGTCCTTGTTGAGCGGGTTGCCGGTGCCGTCCGGGACCAGGTGTTCCGGCAGCACGACCGGCAGGTCTGCTTCCGGCACAGGCACCGCGCCGCAGTCGCCGCAGTGGATCATCGGGATCGGGGTGCCCCAGTAGCGCTGGCGCGAGATGCCCCAGTCGCGCAGGCGGAAGGTGACCTTCTTGTCGCCCAGGCCCTGGGCGGCAAGGTCGCCGGCCACCGCGTTGACGGCGGCGATGTAGTCCAGGCCGTCGTACTTGCCCGAGTTGACGGTGCGGCCAGCTTCCTTGTCGCCGTACCATTCCTGCCAGCCGTCCAGCGAGAATTCCTGGCCTTCGACGGCAACCACCTGCTTGATCGGCAGATTGTATTTGGTGGCGAAGCCGAAGTCGCGCTCGTCGTGGCCCGGCACGCCCATCACGGCGCCGTCGCCGTAGGTCATCAGGACGTAGTTGCCGACCCAGACCGGCAGCTGCTCGCCCGTCACCGGGTGGGTCACGGTCAGGCCGGTCGGCATGCCTTTCTTTTCCATCGTCGCCATGTCGGCTTCGATGACGGAACCCAGCTTGCACTCGGCGATGAAGGCCTGCAGTTCCGGGTTGTCTTTTGCTGCGTGCTGGGCCAGCGGGTGCTCGGCCGCCACGGCGCAGAAGGTCACGCCCATGATGGTGTCGGCGCGGGTGGTGAAGACGTACAGCTTGCCCTCGTTGATGAGCTCACCCGATTCGTCCTTGATCTGGTGCGGGAAGGCGAAGCGCACGCCGGTCGACTTGCCGATCCAGTTGGCCTGCATGATGCGCACGCGCTCCGGCCAGCCCGGCAGCTTGTTGTCGACGTAGTCCAGCAGCTCGTCCGCGTACTCGGTGATGCGCACGTAGTACATCGGGATCTCGCGCTTCTCGATCAGCGCGCCCGAGCGCCAGCCGCGGCCGTCCACCACCTGTTCGTTGGCCAGCACGGTCTGGTCCACCGGGTCCCAGTTCACGGTGCCGGTCTTCTGGTAGATGATGCCCTTCTCGAGCATCTTGAGGAACATCCACTGGTTCCACTTGTAGTATTCCGGCTTGCAGGCGGTCATCTCGCGCGACCAGTCGATGGCCAGGCCCATCGATTCCATCTGCCCGCGCATGTGGGCGATGTTCGAATAGGTCCACTCGGCCGGCGGCACGTTGTTCGCCATCGCCGCGTTCTCGGCCGGCATGCCGAAGGCGTCCCAGCCCATCGGCATCAGGACGTTGTAGCCGTTCATCCGCAGGTAGCGGTACATCACGTCATTGATCGTATAGTTGCGCACGTGACCCATGTGCAGCTTGCCCGACGGATAAGGCAGCATCGAGCAGGCGTAATACTTGCCTTTTGGGAAACGTGGGTCGTTCTCGACGGCCTTGTAGGCGTCGATCGACTTCCAGTAGGCCTGGGCGGCCTGTTCGACTTCAGCTGGACTATATTTTTCTTGCATGATTTCTTGCAGACGTGGAGGGTGGAACAGAACATTATACTGTTTCATTTTGCACTGCGGCGAAAGGCGGTGGACCAGGCGTAAGTAGCGCCTGCGGCGATGTCTTTATGACCACAGAATGAAAAACCGTCATTCCCGCGCAGGCGGGAATCCAAGTTCGTCGCACCGCGTTGGCCTACGCATGGGCCACGGCAACGCAAACAAAATTGGATTCCGGCCTTCGCCGGAATGACGGTCTTAAAGCCGTGGGCTAAGGTTTAGCGCAGCACCAGCTCCAGCGCCGGCTTCTCGCCGTAGTCCTCGTAGCGCTCGTTGATGCCGCCCACGCAAAAGGCGATTTCGTCCAGCAGGTCCGGCACGGCCGCCTTCATCCTGTCGGCATCGGCGATGACGATTTCCAGCACCTCATTCGGCTTGAGCCGGAACTTGGTCATGTTTTCCTCGTCGCGCAGGTAGCTCAGGCAGTCGACCCAGGCGTCGATGCTGCCGGCATAGGACTCGGGGAAGCCGAACGCGCGCCGGGATTCAAGATGGAAGGAGGCCTCGTCGACGATGGCCGCGCCGTTCAGTTCCGCGACGGCCATGCTTACCCCTTCAGGCCCAGCACGTCGTCCATGCCGAACAGGCCGTTCGGCTTGCCCGACAGGAAGCGTGCGGCGCGGACGGCGCCATGGGCGTAGGTGACGCGGCTGCTCGACTTGTGGCTGATCTCAATGCGCTCACCGGTGCCGAGGAACATGACGGTATGGTCGCCCACCACGTCGCCGCCGCGCACGGTGGCAAAGCCGATCGTCGACGGGTCGCGCTCGCCGGTCACGCCTTCGCGGCCGTAGACGGCGCATTCCTTCAGGTCGCGACCCAGGGCGTCGGCGATGACTTCGCCCATCTTGAGGGCGGTGCCGCTCGGTGCGTCCACCTTGTGGCGGTGGTGCGCCTCGACGATCTCGATGTCGTAGCCTTCGCTGAAGCTCCTGGCCGCCATTTCCAGCAGCTTGAGGGTGACGTTCACGCCCACGCTCATGTTCGGGGCGAACACGATGCCGACCTTCTCGCCGGCAGCATGGATCGCCGCCTTGCCGGCATCGTCGAAGCCGGTGGTGCCGATCACCAGCTGCACGCCGTTGGCCGCGCAGTATTCCAGGTGGCGCAGCGTGCCTTCGGGACGGGTGAAGTCGATCAGCACGTCGGCGTTCTTCAGTGCGCTGGCGAGGTCGGACTGGATGATCACGCCGGTCAGCTGGCCGGCGAAGGCGCCGGCGTCCATGCCGATCGAGGGCGAACCCGCGACGTCGAGCGCACCTGCCAGCTCGGCGTCCGGCGCGGCCCCGATGGCTTCGACCAGCATGCGGCCCATGCGGCCGCTGGCGCCGGCGACGGCGATTTTCAACTTGGTGGTCATGGCTGCACCACCGGGGCGCCGCCGACCTTGGGCGCTTCCATCGGGCGCGATTCAGGCTTGGCCTTGGTGCTGACCTTGGACGGGCCGGCGATGCGGTCGATGTATTCGCGCTCGGTCGGCAGGTTGCCGCCTTCGAAGCGCTCGACCTTGTCGTCCTTGAAGAAGACGGTGACGCGGCTGGTGGTCAGCTCGCCGTTGCCGCGCGCGAGGTAGAACGGGTAGTCCCAGCGGTCCTGGTGGAAGACGTCGTTCAGCAGCGGGGTACCGAGGAGGAAGCGCACCTGGTCGCGGGTCTGGCCGACCTTCAGCTGGTCCAGCATCTCCTGCGAGACGAAGTTACCCTGCTGGATGTCGGGGCGGTAGGGCGAGAACACCCACATGAACTTCTGCAGCTTGGTGGCCTGGACGGTCTGGGCGCCGGCATTCGCGGCAGCGGCCGACTTCTGTGCGTCCGCGGCGACAGCCGCCGGGTCCGTGCTCACCGGCGGCGCGGGACGCGTCTGGTTGCGCCAGGCGGCGCAGCCGGACAGCATCAGCGTGCATGCGAGGCCGGCCACGACGACTGCCCGGCTTGAGAATCGGTGGAGAACGGCTGGTTTGACGCGCATAGGTAACCTCAAAACGTTTGAGCGGGAGCTCCAAAACGCTATATCATAAAGCACTCCGCCAAACTACGAGCAACAAACATGAGTAACAACCCCACCGACCTGAAGGCCAGCGGCCTGAAGGCAACGCTGCCACGCCTGAAAATCCTGGAAATCTTCCAGAACAGCTCCGTTCGGCACCTGACGGCGGAAGATGTCTACAAAATCCTCCTCGCCGACAACATGGACGTGGGCCTGGCCACCGTGTACCGCGTGCTGACCCAGTTCGAACAGGCCGGCCTGCTGAACCGCAACCACTTCGAGACCGGCAAGGCCATCTACGAGCTGAATGCCGGTTCGCACCACGACCACCTCGTCTGCCTCGACTGCGGCCACGTGGAAGAGTTCTACGACGAAGAAATCGAAGCGCGCCAGCACAAGATCGCGGTGGAACGCGGCTTCAAGATCGCCGAGCACTCGCTGGCGATCTACGGCAATTGCGTGAAGCCGGCCTGCCCGCACCGCCACTGATTCAGGTAGGGGTGTAAAAAGCGGCCAGGGCAAGGCGCCGAGTCGAAGACAGTACGGGTAGTACGGCGAGACGAGGCAACGCAGCCATGGCCGCTTTTTACACCCTACGACTGGCTCAGGGCGTTCGACAGCAGCTTGGCCGTGATGTCGACAATCGGAATCACGCGCTCGTAGGCCATGCGCGTCGGCCCGATCACTCCCAGGGTGCCGACGATGCGTCCATTGACCTCGTAGGGCGCCGTCACCACGCTCATCTCGTCCATCGGCACCAGCTTGGATTCGCCGCCGATGAAGATCTGCACTCCGCCGGCCTTGCTCGACACCTCGAGCAGCTGCATCAGGCCGGTCTTCTGCTCGAACATCTCGAACATCTGGCGCAGGGACGACATGTTGGACGACAGGTCCGACACCGACAGCAGGTTGCGTTCGCCCGCGATCACCATGTCGTCGCCCTCGGCCATCGCCTCGCTGCCCGCCTCCACCGCCACCTGCATCAGCTTGCCCATGTCGTCGCGCAGCTGGCGCAGCTCGCCGCTCAGGCGCGCGCGCACCTGGTCGAAGGTGAGGCCCGCATAGTTCTGGTTCAGGTAATTGGCCGACTGGGTCAGCTGGCCCGGCGTGTAGTCGACGTCGGTGTGCAAGAGGCGGTTCTGGACGTCGCCGCGCGGATCGACGATGACCAGCAGGATGCGCTTTTCGGACAGGCGCAGGAATTCGATCTGCTGGAACACCGACTCGCGCCGCGGGCTTTGCACCACGCCGGCGAACTGCGACAGCGAGGACAGCATCTGGGCCGCGTTGGCGATGATCTTCTGGGGCTGCTGGCTCGGGAGACGCATGTGCTGGGCAGCCTGCTCGTCGATGTGCTGCACGGTGAGCAGGGTGTCGACGAACAGCCGGTAGCCGCGCGGGGTCGGGATGCGGCCGGCCGAGGTGTGCGGACTGGCGACGTAGCCCATTTCCTCGAGGTCGGCCATGATGTTGCGGATCGTGGCCGGCGACAGGTCGAGGCCGGAAATCTTCGACAGCGCACGCGAACCGACAGGCTGGCCGTCGGCGATGTAGCGCTCGACGAGGGCTTTGAGCAGGGTCTGGGCGCGGGGTTCGAGTTGCATGCTCTTATTATGCACGCGATAGCGGGCGGGGCGCCAGTTCAGGCGTGCTCGCGCTTGAGCCAGTCCAGCAGCCCGTCCAGGCTGCTCGTTTCCAGGTCGGGGCGGACCTGCTCCGGCATGTCGTTGACCTTGCCGATCCGGTTCATCCACACGGCGCGCAGCCCGGCGCGCTGGGCGCCCTGGACGTCCAGCAGCAGGTCGTCGCCCACGTACACCGCCTCCTGCGGCGCCACGTCCAGCAGACGGCAGGCCTCCAGGAAGATCCGCGGGTCCGGCTTGGCGACGCCGAAGCCGGGGGCGGCGACCGAGGCATCGAAATGGCGCGCCAGGCCGATCGTCTGCAGGTCGGCATTGCCGTTGGTGACCGAGCCGATCCGCACCCTGCCCTTCAGGCGCAGCAGGCCGGGCAGCACGTCGTCGTAGGGAATCACCGCATTGCGTGCCGCGAAGAATTCGGTCATCGCCAGTTCCACCTTGCCCGCATCCTCGCCGGCCTGCTCGAAGGCGGCGATCAGGCCGGCCCGGCGCAGGGCGCCCAGGTCGAGCTGGAATTCGGGCTGGCGCGCCAGCAGCTCGAGCCGGGCCTGGCGCAGCGTCTCGATGGTGAACTGCTGCGCCACCCGCGGCGCATGCTGGCGCAGCCAGGCGAACAGGATCTGCTCGGCCTCCAGGATCACCGGGGCGATCGGCCACAGGGTGTCGTCGAGGTCGAACAATACGGCTTTGGGCCAGGCGCGGCGCTGGATCATGGTGTGCTTGCTTGGAAGATGGGTGCCTGGCCCAAGGATAGCGAGCACGCCCGTAGAAAGCAATCGGGCACTGCCCCCTGCTACCCACGGTTACAGCGTGATACAAAGGCAAACCGTCCAGTCGCTTGTTAAATGGACTAAAATGTTGGGCTAATATAATGTGGTCGTAGCTCGTCCACCAGCGTGTCCACAGCTCACTTGCACACGCTTGCACGTTCACCAGTCAGATTTTTTGGAGAAATTATGAAGAGTTCGTACCTGCGTGCCGGTGCTGCGCTGGCATGCGCGCTGGCGCTGTCCGCCTGCGGCGGCGGCGATGGCGACCGGGTTATTGGCGGTTCGTTTTCGGGCGTGACCAAGCCTGGCCTGGTCCTGCAGAACAATGGCGGCTCCGACCTTGTCATCAATCCGACCAACGGAGGTATCGGCAATTTCTATTTCCCTAACATGGTGGAAACCGATTCCGACTACAACGTGACGGCCAAGAGTTTCCCGAGCAATGCTGAAACTTGCACCGTAACCAACGGAAAAGGCAAGGTCGCCATCGACATCAACACCATCTACGTCGAGTGCACCATCCGCCAGCATGAGCTGAAGGGCACCGTCACCGGCCTCACCGGCAACCTGGTACTGGTCAACGGTTCCGACCGCGTCACGGTCGCCCCCGGCGCCACCTCCTTCAGCATGGCCAAGGTCAACGAAGACGCGCCCTACGGCATCGCCATCCTGACCCAGCCCGACAACCAGACCTGCACGGTTGCCAACGGCAGCGGCACCGTGGGCCAGGCCGACATCACCAACGTGACCGTGACCTGCGGCCCGCGTACTTGATCAACACTGTATATCCTGGAGCAAGCTTCATGAAGTTTTCCCTGATCCGTCCGGCAAGCATGCTGGCAATGGCAGCGGCCCTGGCATCCTGCGGTGGCGGTGGCGACGACGACAGTTTTACGGTGGGCGGCCGCGTCGCAGGTATCGTGTACCCGGGCATGACGCTGACCAATAACGGCACCGAGACCATCAACATCGCGCCGCCGGCCAAGGCTGGCGAAGAAGTCACGTTCAGTTTCGCCAAAAAGCTGGAGTACGGCGACACCTACGACGTGCGCATCACGTCCAATCCGCAGCACCAGGACTGCCGCATCTACCAATACGCGCCGAACAGCACGACCGGCACGGCCGGCCAGCTGGCCGTGATCAATGCCCGCTTCGAGTGCTTCATCCAGACGCATGCGATCGGCGGCGAAGTCACGGGCCTGACCAAGGACAATACCGGCCTGGTGCTGGCCAATGGCAGCACCACCGGCACCACCGTGATCATCCCACCTGAAGCCAACACCACCGGCGCCGCGTTCAAGTACTCGATGGTTGTGCCGGTGGAGTACAACCAGTCCTATGGCGTGACCATCGTGACCCAGCCAAAAGACGCCGTCTGCACGGTCCAGAACCCGACCGGCATCATGGGTGACGTCGATGTTACCAACATCAACATCACCTGCGTCCGCTCCTCATAAGATATTCGAAAAACTTATGTCGAATATGCGAAAGGAAAATTGGACTTATATGCTGTAACGCAGCATACTAGCTCCTGTCTCCTCCAACTCTCCTCAGAAAAGAATTGGATTTCAAGCCCGCTACCCAGCGGGCTTTTTTTTTGCCCGCCGCCCGGCGGTGGCCGGAAGGGGGCATCGGACATCAGGCCGGACGCTTGGCCGTGACCTTCACCACGGCGACCTGCGAGGCGCCCACCGACACCTGGGCATTGTATGCCTCGGCCGCGCGGCTGGTGGCGGCTTGCGCATAGCTGCTGACGCCGGCGAGGACCAGGGTGGCGAGGAAGATGGCTTCCATGTGCTTGAGGACGTTCATTTTGTGCTCCCTTCGGTGAATTGGTGGCCGCTTCGTGTGTCGTGCGGCTTGTCGATGGAAGCACTTTAGCCAAGGCGTCCCGCGGCTTCCACCGGGGTGCGACGGACTGCAGGAATTGGCGGATGAAGGGACAAAAAATGGGATACGCTGTCGTTGTGCAGCGCAATGTAGAGCAGGATTGAGGGGAGTTTGACTGGGCGGCAAGGCGCCGCCCAGCGCGGGACGATCAGAGCAGGTTTGCCAGCGCCACGTACTGTTCCAGGCCCACCGCTTCCGGCCGTGCGCCCGGATCGATCCCGGCTTCGACCAGCTGCGCCTCGGTGAACATGCCCGCCACGCAGTTGCGGATCACCTTGCGGCGCTGCGAGAAGGCCTTGGCCACGACTTTTTCCAGCTTGTCGCCGTCCACTTCCAGCTTCTGGCGCTTGGGGATCATGCGCACGATCGCCGAGTCCACCTGGGGCGGCGGGTCGAAGGCGGTCGGCGGGACGATGAACAGCAGGTCCATGTCGTAGCGCCACTGCAGCATCACCGACAGGCGGCTGTAGGCCTTGGTGCCCGGCTCGGCCACCATGCGCTCGACCACTTCCTTCTGCAGCATGAAATGCTGGTCCTCGACCAGCGGCGCGAATTCCGCCAGGTGGAACAGCAGCGGGCTCGAGATGTTGTACGGCAGGTTGCCGACCACGCGCAGCTTCCGGCCTTCCGGCACAGGAATGGAGCCGAAATCGAACTTCAGCGCATCGCCCGAGTGCACGGTGAGCTTCTCTCGCGGGTAGGCCTTTTCCAGGCGCGCCACCAGGTCGCGGTCCAGCTCGACGACGTGCATGTGGTCGAGCGACTTGAGCAGCAGCGCCGTCATGGCGGCCAGGCCCGGCCCGATCTCGACCATCGCCTGGCCGCGCTGCGGGCCGATGGCGTCGATGATGTTGTCCAGGACGAGTTTGTCGGTCAGGAAGTTCTGGCCGAAGCGCTTGCGTGCTACGTGTTTGCTCATGGTGTTCTAGTAGTTGTGTTCGTTCAGCGGCGGTGCGAGGCCGCCATCTGCATGGCGGCGCGGATCGCCTCCTCCATGCTGCCGCAGTCGGCCAGGCCCAGGCCCTGTGCCGCCAGGTCGAGCGCGGTGCCGTGGTCGACCGAGGTGCGCACGATCGGCAGGCCGAGCGTGACGTTGATGCCGCGCCCGAAAGTGGCGTGCTTCAGCACCGGCAGGCCCTGGTCGTGGTACATCGCCAGCACGCAGTCGGCATCCTGCAGGTACTTCGGCTGGAACAGGGTGTCGGCCGGATAGGGACCGCGCGCGTCGATGCCGCGCGCCCGTGCCGCTTCGAGTACGGGCGTGATGACCTCGATCTCTTCGCGGCCCAGGTAGCCGTTCTCGCCCGCGTGCGGGTTCAGGCCGGTGACCAGGATGCGCGGCGCGGCGATGCCGAACTTGTTCTTCAGGTCGGCGTCGACGATGTCGATCACCTGCGCCAGGCTCTCCGGCGTCAGCGCCGCCGGGACGTCCTTCAGCGGCAGATGGGTGGTGGCCAGCGCCACGCGCAGGTAGGGCTGCTCATTTCCCCCTGCCGCGCCGGGCTGCCCCGCCAGCATCATCACGACCTTCGGGGTGTCGGTCTTCTCGGCCAGGTATTCGGTATGGCCGGAAAAGGCCACGCCGGCGTCGTTGATCGTGCTTTTCTGGAGCGGCGCGGTAACGATGCCGTCGAACCAGCCACACTTGGCGCCTTCGATCGCGAGGTCCAGGGTCGCCAGCACGGCGCGCCCGTTCTCGGCATTCAGCAGGCCCGGGACCACGTGGGCGGCAAGCGGCACGTCGACGACGGCCAGGCGGTCCTTGCCGAAATGCGGCAGGCCGCCGTTGCGCAGGGCCTGGATCGACAGGGCCGACAGGCGGATGGCGGGATCGATCAGGCTGGCGGTGAGCGCCAGGAAGGCGGCGTCGCCGACCAGCACGCAGTTGGCGGATTCGCGCAGCGCCCAGGCCGCGCGGATCGAGATCTCGGGACCGATGCCGGCCGGCTCGCCGACCGTGACCGCGAGGGTGGGCCGGCGTCCGTTCGACATCAGCATGGCTTACTGCTCCTCGCGGAACTCGACGTAGGCGCGGTCGCGCACCTGGCGCATCCAGTCTTCCAGCGCTTCCTGCATCTTGCGTTCGCGCAGCACCTGGCGTGCATTGTTACGCTCGCGCTGCTTGCTCTGGTCTTCCGACTTGCGCTCGGTGACGCGCAGGATGTGGAAGCCGAACGGCGACTCGATGACGTCCGAGACCTCGCCCGGCTTCAGGGTGGACAGGGCCTGGTCGAATTCCGGACCGGCGTCGCCCGGCTCCAGCCAGCCCAGGTCGCCGCCCTTGGCCGCACTGCCCGGTTCCTGGCTGTTCTGGCGCGCCAGGTCTTCGAAGGTGGCGCTCTTGTTGACGATCTTTTCCTTCAGCTCGAGCAGCTTCTTCTTGACCTCGGCCGCGTTCATGGTCGGCGTCGGCTTCATGAGGATGTGGCTGACGCGGGTCTGCTGGACCACGGCGTCCTCGGGCGCGGCCTCGTCGGCCAGGTTGCGCTTGTCGGCCATCTTGAGGATGTGGAAACCGACGTTGGTCTTGATGATGGGAGTGACCTGGCCCTTGTTCAGCTTGCGCAGCTCGGTGGCGAAGATGGCCGGCAGGCGGTCCGGGTCGCGCCAGCCGATTTCGCCGCCCTTCAGGGCGTCGGGCGCGTCGGAATAGGTCGCGGCCATCTTGGCGAAGTCCGCGCCGGTGCGCAGCTGGCGCGCCACTTCGTCGGCGCGCGCGCGGCGTGCCGCGATCTGCTCGGGCGAGGCGTTCTCGGGCACCGCCACGAGGATCTGCGCCAGGTTCATCTCGACGCGCTCGGCCGCGGCAGCCTTGGAGGCGGCCAGGTAGGTGTCGATCTCGGCTTCCGAGACCTGGATCTTGGAGTCGACCTCGTGCTCGCGCAACTGCTGCATCATGATCTCGTTGCGGATGTCTTCACGGAACTGCCCGAAAGGCAGGCCCTCTTTCTCCATCTGGTTGCGCATCTCCTGCACCGACATCTTCTGGTTCTCGGCGATGCGGGCGATGGTGGCGTCGAGGCGGCGGTCATCGACGCGCACGCCCATTTCCTTGGCCAGCTGGAGCTGGGCGCGCTCGACGATCATCGCCTCGACCACCTGGCGCTCCAGGGTGGACTGGTCCGGCAGCTGCACGTTGCGCGCCTTCAGGTTCTGCGCGGTCTGGGCCACGCGGTTGCCCACCTCGTTTTTCGTGATCACTTCGTCATTGACGACGACGTGGATCGAGTCGAGCACCTTGGCATTGCTGGACGCCGGCGGCAGGAAGCCGCTGCCCGGCTTGGCGGCCGGCGTCGCAGCCGGCGCCGTGGCTTGGGCCAGAACCTGGCCCGCGGTCAGCGCGCACAGCAGGGTTGCGGCGAGCTTGATGGTGTGCAAACGGGTGGTACGCGTCATCTGGAAAGCACTCATTCAGGGTGAAGAATCATTCAATAGCAGCCGAGTAGTGTACTCCACGGCGTTTAAGGCGTCCTTAAATTTTAAGGCCGCCCCACATTGGTCGTGAGCTGCTGGTAGCCCGGCACGGCCTTGTTGAAGGCCTCGAGCGGGTTGCCCGAACCGAGGCGCGACAGGCCATTGAGCTCGAGCTGGAAGAAGATCGGCGTCGAGGTGGTCTGCGCCGCGGTCACGAAGCGCTGTGCACCGAAACGGAACACCCAGCAATCGGCCTTGTATTCCAGGCCGATCAGGCTCTCGAGCAGCTTGCCCTTGCCCGGCGTGACGCTGCCCACGGTGTACGAGCGCAGCGCATAGCTCACGCGCCCGACGCCGTACCAGCGCGAGGACAGCGGCCACTGCCCCGACAGGTCGACGTTGCGGAAGCTGCCGCGCTGGTAGCGGTATTCGGCGTTCAGGACCTTCATCGCGGCCGGGCGCCACTGCGTGCTCAGGTTCGAGCTGTACAGGTTGCTGCCGGTCGCGTCGTATTGTACGCCGCTGTCGAAGCTCCAGGTTTCGGAGATGCGGCCCGAGGCCGCCAGCAGCACGTCCGAGCGGCTCTGGTGCACCGGCTCGCCCGGCAGGCGCACGCGCGGCTCGTCGAAATAGATGCGCTGGCCGAAGGCCAGGCGCAGGCGCTCGGCGCCGTCGGACTGGATGAAGCGCGACACCACGGCGGCGGTCATCTGGTTGGCGTCCGACACCCGATCCAGCCCGACGAAGCGGTTCTCGCTGAACAGCTGGGCGTAGTTGAAGCCCGCGCGGCCGGTATCGAAGTTCGGGAACAGGCTCTGGTCCTTGTACGGCGTGTACACGTAGAACAGGCGCGGTTCCAGGGTCTGGGTCATGCTGTTCTTGAACAGCGTGGTGTCACGCTCGAACACCAGGCCGCTGTCGAGCGAGAAGGTATTCAGGCTGCGCGACAGCTTGGTCGGTCCGGTGTAGCCGTTGGCGCGGTCCAGGTCATACTTGGTATGGTGGCTGATGAGCTTGGGCGTGACGAACCAGCCCGGACGCACGAACGGGTAGCTGACCTGGGCCACGGCCACGGCGCGGTTGCCGCGCACCCAGTCCGGGTGCCAGAAGCTCACCGCCTCGGCATCCACCGCCCAGTCGAAGCCCTTGACGTCGTAGCGGCCGGCGTGGAAGTTAATCTGCGGCAGGCGGTCGTAGGGACGCGGCACCGTCAGGCGCGGGTCGCTGGCGGCCGCCGGGTCCTGCAGCACCTGGTAGTTCTGGGCGCGCGCGGAGAGGTTCCAGAACTGGCCGACGAAGTCGGTGCGCACCTCGCGCAGCAGCTGGCGCTCGGCGCTGGCCGCCACGGTGCGCGAGAAGTCGCTCGGGTATTCGTCGTCCGAAGCCGCATGCAGGTTCCAGCCGTAGGACCAGCCCGGGCCGAGGGCCTGGGTGTGCACTGAGTCGACGCGCCAGCGGTCTTCGCCGGTCTCGCGGTCCTTGCGCAGGCCCTCGACGTGCGTCTCGCCATTGTAGGCGCCCAGGTCGGTGACGCCGAGGTAGCGCCCGGTGGCGCCGAGCTGCAGGCCGCGGTCGAACATCATGCGCGGGTACAGCGTCAGGTCGCGGTTGGGGGCGATGTTGAAGTAATACGGCACCATGACCTCGGCCTTGCCCTTGGAGCCGAAGCCCACGGTGGGCGCCAGCCAGCCGGAGCGGCGCGCGCCCGACAGCGAGAACGACAGGGCCGGGGTGCCGATGATCGGCACGTCCTTGAAATAGATGACGGTCTTGCCGGCCAGGCCGACGTCGCGGCCGCTGTCCAGGCGCAGGGTGCTCGACTTGAGGTACCAGTCCGGGTCCGGGCCTTCGCAGGTGCTGTAGGTGCCGTCGCGCACCAGCGCCACGTCTTCGCCGAGGAAGTCGATGCGCGAGGCATTGCCCTGGGCGTTATTCAGCTGCAAACGGTACTCGGGACGCAGCACGTAGCCCTTGCCCGTCTCGAGGTTCAGCTGCAGCTCGTCGCCCTTGTAGCGGTCGCCGAAGCGCCACATGTTGACGTTGCCGACGGCCGTTACCTGGTCTTCGACGCGCTGGTAGCAGGCGGTGTCGGCAGTGAGGCGGGTCTGACCGCGTGTCAGTTCGACATTGCGTTCGAGGTTGATCTGGCGGTCTGGACGGCCGCTGATCTCCTCGGCGCGGATCGTGATCGGCAGGTCCTGTTCATCGCGAGATGAGCTCGACTGTGGCGTGGGAGCGACGTCCTGTGCATGCAGCGGCAGCGCGACGCCGGCGGCCGCACTGGCCAGTACATACAATGCGAGCGCTTGTCGCGGAGGAAATGGGTGGGCCGAAAACCAGCTCATGGAGAATCTGCGTGCGCCATAAAGGGCGGTATTTTTGGAATGAATCCCTTATTATATGGGAATAACTTTGATCAACCCGATTCACCAGGCCGCTTCATGTCTTCTTTGTATCAAAATTCTTCCACTTCCGCTGACAAGGACGCGCGCCTGCAGCAGCTGAACGAATGGCTGGCTTCGACCGGCCTGGTGGAAGTGGAAACCGGCCGCCCGGCATCCGCGGATGCCAGCTTCCGTCGTTATTTCCGCTACGACGTTGTTCCCGCCATGCGCGAGAAACTGGGCGCGACCCTGGTGGCCATGGATGCCCCGCCCGAGCGCGAGAACGTGCCGGCCTTCATCCATGTGCAGGGACTCCTGCTGGATGCCGGCGTCACGGTGCCGGCGATCGTCGCTAGAGCCGTCGAGAGCGGCTACCTGCTGCTGTCCGACCTCGGCGTGACCACCTACCTGCAGCGCCTGGACTCGGACAATGCCGCTTTCATGTACTCGAGCGCGGTCGACGCCCTGCTCAAGTTCCAGCTCGCCAGCGAGCCCGGCAAGCTGCCTGAATTCGACCGCGCCTTCGTGCTGCGCGAGATGAATCTGTTCCCGGAATGGTATATCGGGCGTCACCTGGGTGTGACCCTGAACGACAAGCAGCAGAAGCAGCTCGATGGCGTGTTCGAGGCGATCACCGCCAACGTGCTGGCGCAGCAGCAGGTCTACATGCACCGCGATTTCCATTCGCGTAACCTGATGTGGCTCGAACAGGGCAACCCGGGCGTGCTCGACTTCCAGGACGCCGTCTACGGCCCGATCACCTACGACCTGGCTTCGCTGCTGCGCGACGCCTACATCCAGTGGGACGAAGAGATCGTGCTGGACTGGGTGGTGCGCTACTGGCAGAGCGCCAAGCAGGTCGGCCTGCCGGTGAACCCCGACATCGACGCCTTCTACCGCGACTTCGAATTCATGGCCCTGCAGCGTCACCTGAAGATCCTCGGCATCTTCTGCCGCCTGAACTACCGCGACGGCAAGCCGCACTACCTGGGCGACCTGCCGACCGTCATGGATTACGTGCGCCGCACCGCTAACCGCTACACCGAACTGAAACCGCTGCTGCGCCTGCTCGATTCGCTCGAGGACAAGGCGCCGCAGGTCGGCTACACCTTCTGAGGACGATTCCTTTCTCATGAAAGCCATGATTTTCGCCGCCGGCCGCGGCGAGCGCATGCGCCCGCTCACGGACGCCTGCCCCAAGCCGCTGCTCAAGGTGCGTGGACGGCCGATGATCACCTACCACGTGCTGAACCTGGTGCGCGCCGGGATCAAGGACATCGTCATCAACCACTCGCACCTCGGCCACATGATCGAGGACGTGCTGGGCGACGGCAGCAAGTACGGTGCGCACATCGTGTACTCGCACGAGCCGACCCCGCTCGAGACTGCGGGCGGCATCGCCAATGCCCTGCACCTGCTGGGCGACGAACCCTTCCTGGCGGTGTCGGGCGACATCTACGCGCCCTACTTCGACTTTTCCCAGGTGTTCGACGTCCTGAAGGACAAGGACATGCTGGGCATCCCCTACCCGCCGGACAAGCGCGACATCGCCTGGCTGTGGCTGACGCCGAATCCCTGGCACAACCCCGAGGGCGACTTCGCGCTCGACATGTACACCCTGCGCAACGACGGCCCGGCCAAGTGGAACTTCGCCGGCATCGGTGTCTATCGCCCCGAGATGTTCGAGGGGATCAAGGCCGGGGACTTCGTCAAGTTCGGGCCCCTGATGCGCAAGTTCATCGAGCAGGGCCGCGTGGGCGGCGAGCTGTACAACGGCCAGTGGGTCAACGTCGGCACCGCCCAGCAGCTGGAAGAACTCAACGCGCCGCTGGCGGCCAAGACGGGGTCATGACGGCCGCGGTCGCGCGCCATATCGAACGCCGTGCTCGCGTGGCGGCGCGCATGCAGCCAGGATCGGTCGCGGTGCTGGCCACCGCGCCGGAAGTGCTGCGCAACGGCGACAGCGACTATCCCTACCGGCACGACAGCTATTTCTATTACCTGACCGGTTTTACCGAACCGGAGGCGGTGCTGGTGTTGCTCGCCCCTTCGGGCGACACGCCTGCGCGCTCGATCCTGTTCTGCCGCGAGAAGAATCCCGAGCGCGAGATCTGGGACGGCTACCGCCATGGACCGGAAGCGGCGCGCATCGCCTTCGGTTTCGACGAGGCCTATCCGGTCGGCGAACTCGATGCGCAGATGGGCAAGCTGCTGGCCAACGTGCCGGCGCTGTACTACGCGCTGGGCCACAGCGCCGCCCTCGACGCCCAGGTTGCAAGCTGGCTCAAGGCCGTGCGCGCGCAGGGCCGCAGCGGGATCACGGCGCCCGGCAGCACCCACCACCTGCTCGGCATGCTCGACGAGATGCGCCTGCTGAAGGATGCGGACGAACAGGCGCTGATGGCGCGCGCCGCCGGCATCGCCGCAGCCGCCCACGCCCGTGCGATGCGGTTTACGCGTCCCGGCGTGTTCGAATACGAGATCGAGGCCGAGCTGCTGCACGAATTCCGCCGCAACGGCGCCCAGTTCCCGGCCTATACCCCGATCGTCGCTTCCGGCGCCAACGCCTGCGTCCTGCACTACAACCAGAACGACCGCCAATGCCGCGAGGGCGAGCTGGTGCTGGTCGATGCCGGCTGCGAGCTGGATGGCTATGCCTCGGACATCACGCGCACCTGGCCGGTGGGTGGCCGTTTCAGTGCGCCGCAGAAAGCCTTGTACGAGCTGGTCCTGCGCGCGCAGGAAGCGGCATTCGCCGCGATCGCGCCCGGACAGCCGTACAGCGGCATGCACGAGGCGGCGGTCAAGGTGCTGGCCGCGGGCATGCTCGATATCGGCCTGCTCGACAAGCAAAAATACGGTTCGCCCGAAGATGCGATCGCCGACAAGGCGCACCTGCAGTTCTACATGCACGGCACCGGCCACTGGCTCGGCATGGACGTGCACGACGTCGGCCCTTACCGCGACCTGAGCGTGGCCGACAAGCCCTCGCGGCCCCTGCTGCCTGGGATGGCGCTGACGGTGGAGCCGGGCATCTACGTGCGTCCGGCGGAGGGCGTGCCGGAAGCGTATTGGAACATCGGCATCCGGATCGAGGACGACGTGATCGTCACGGACGACGGCTGCCAGGTGCTCTCGGGCGATGCACCGAAGGGCGTGGCCGAGATTGAGAACATGATGAAGGAGCGCTGATGGCGGACGAAGGCATTGACGTCGATGTGGCGATCTGCGGCGCCGGTCCGGTCGGACTGGCGCTGGCGGCCTTCCTGGTCCGGCGCGGCGTCGAGGGCAAGCGCATTGCCCTCATCGACGGCAAGTCGCTGGGCCAGGCGATCACCGATCCGCGCTCGATCGCGCTGTCCTGGGGCAGCGTGCAGCTGCTCGAAGAAGTGCGCGCCTGGCCGCTGCCGGCCACGCCGATCCACGAGATCCACGTTTCGCGCCGCGGCCAGCTGGGCCGCAGCCTGATGGACCGCGCCGAGCACAGGCTGCCGGCGCTGGGCTATGTGGCGCGCTACGGCGACGTGGTGGATGCGCTGGCGCGCGCCTGCGACAAGGCCGGCGTGGCGACCCTGCGCCCGGCCCGCGTCGCCTCCTTCGACGAAACGGACGATGGCGTGGCGCTGTGCCTCGACGACGGCCGCACCGTGTTCGCCCGGGTGGCGGTGCAGGCGGAAGGCGGCGTGTTCGGCCAGCAGGAAAGCAAGGCGCAGCAGCGCGACTATGGCCAGACCGCCCTGATCGCGCGCGTGAGCGTGAGCGAGCCGCTTGCCCACCGCGCCTTCGAGCGCTTCACCGACGAGGGCCCGCTGGCCCTGCTGCCGCAGGATGGCGGCGATGGCCACCAGTATGCGCTGGTGTGGTGCATGCGGCCGGAACGGGCGCTGGATGTCCAGCTGCTCGACGATGCCGGTTTCCTGGCCCAGCTGGGCGAGGCCTTCGGCACCCGCCTCGGAAGGTTCACGTCGGCCTCGCCGCGCGTCGCCTTCCCGCTCGGCCTGAACGCCGAAGCGCGCGCCACCGCGCGGACGGTCGCGATCGGCAATGCCGCCCAGACCCTGCACCCGGTCGCCGGCCAGGGCCTGAACCTCGGCCTGCGCGACGCCGCCGTACTGGCGCGCCAGCTGGGCCGCGGCGCCACCCCAGGCGCGCTCGAGGGCTTCATGCGCGAGCGAGCCCAGGACCGCAGTCTGACGATTTCCCTGACCGACACGATGGCCCGCGCCTTCACCGGCGGCGGCCCGCTGCAGCCCCTGCTGGGCCTGTCGCTGGCGGCGCTGGACGTCGTCAAGCCGGCCCGCCTGCTGCTGGCCGACCTGATGATGTTCGGCCGCCGCTAGGACCTAATTTGCAGGGAGGCGCTCGACCGTATTGCGCCTTGGGGTCGCGTCTTCATGGAACAGGTCGGCCAGGTAGTCGGCCAGCCCATCCTCGGTGACATCGGCGGGAACGATGAAATCGGCCAGCCGGCGCGTGCCGTCGTTGCCGGGATAGAAGGCCTGCCATGCACCTGGCTTGCCGCTGATGGCAACCAGGGTGCCGAAGACATTGAAACGAAGCGCGTTCATCGATGAGGGTTTTAACGGTTAGTCAGAAACTTATCTAGTTTTGCACGATCTCATCCTGTAATGAATAAACTGGCCGCAATCGGTATCGCTGCCGTCGCCTTTGGGAGTCTCGCTCAGCACATTATGGCGCTGGGAGGCTAGGGACAGGTTCTGTAGCTACATAAACCAAAGCTGGTTGACGGGATGCGGCAGACGGTAAAGGATGTGTAATGTTCGTAGCTCATCGCATCCGGCTCGATCCGAATAATGTACAAGCGACCTACTTCGCGCGTGCGGCTGGCATTGCCCGTTTCGCCTACAACTGGGCTCTGGAGGCATGGAAGAAGCAACATGAAGCCTGGAAAATGGATCCAACGCTGCCAAAGCAAAATGAAGGAGCATTGCGTCGCCAACTTAACGCCATCAAGCGCGAGCGGTTTCCTTGGATGCTGGAGGTGACGAAGAACGCGCCACAAATAGCGATCATGCAGCTGGGGCGTGCTTTCGAAAACTTCTTTGCCAAGCGCGCCGGGTTTCCAAGCTTTCGCAAAAAAGGACGGGACGACCGCTTTAGCTTATCCAACGATAAATTTCGCATTCAAGACAAGCGCATCCGCATCCCGAAACTCGGATGGGTCCGGATGCACGAGACACTGCGCTTTGCAGGCCACATCGTATCGGCATCAATTTCGCGCGTGGCCGATCATTGGTACGTCAGCATTACCGTGGACACGCCTGAGCCTTCAGGACCGCCAGTCGAAAACCAAGGCGCGGTCGGGGTGGACTTGGGCATTACGACGCTGGCAACGCTGTCGACGGAAGAAAAGTTTGCAGGGCCGAAGGCGCTGCGGACTTTGCTGGAGCGTCTGCGGCGCCTGTCGCACAGTTTTTCGCGCAAGGTGAAGGGCTCGCGCAATCGCGCCAAGGCCAGGCTGAAACTGGCCAGATTGCATGAGAAGGTCGCCAACATGCGACGTGACAGCCTGCATAAACTTAGCAACAGCATCACGCGACGATTTCACACGATCGGTATCGAAGACCTCAATGTGGAAGGCATGATGGCGAATTCCCGCCTGGCCCGGGCCGTTTCCGACATGGGTTTTCACGAGCTGCGTCGCCAACTGGAGTACAAGTCAGCCTGGCGAGGCGGGCATGTGGTCATCGTCGATCGCTGGTTCCCAAGCAGTAAATTGTGCTCTTGCTGCGGCGACAAGCGGGAGTCGCTCGACTTGAGAACAAGGCATTGGACCTGTTCAGGTTGCGGTACGCAGCATGACCGCGACGTCAACGCGGCGATCAATTTGAGGAATATGGCGGTGAGTTCCACCGTGTCTGCCTGTGGAGGGGAAGGCGCTGGCCACGTGCCTGAGCGCGTGGCGAAACCGGCCCCGGTGAAGCAGGAATCCAACGGTAGAGCTGGCCCGACGTAGCTCTGCGTAAGTTTGGATGAACGGATTAGGGGCAGCGTCGAATGATTCGCCAGGCATCCTGGATCAGTTGAGGAGGCGCCATGTTTGATTCAAGCGCGACCGATCGCGGGATCACCTGGAAAATAATTCAACACTGACCCTAATGAGGTTTGCAAGATTTGATCAGTCGACGGCCTTGACCATCGATTCGATCACCTTCTTGGCGTCGCCGAACACCATCATCGTGTTCGGCTGGTAGAACAGATCGTTATCCAGGCCGGCATAGCCGGAGGCCATCGAGCGCTTGTTGACGATGATGCTCTTGGCCTTGTAGGCCTCGAGGATGGGCATGCCGGCGATCGGCGACTTCGGGTCCTTGGCGGCGGGGTTGACCACGTCGTTCGCGCCCAGCACCAGCACCACGTCGGTCTGGCCGAACTCGCCGTTGATGTCTTCCATCTCGACCACCTGGTCGTAAGGCACCTCGGCCTCGGCCAGCAGCACGTTCATGTGGCCCGGCATGCGGCCCGCCACTGGGTGGATCGCGTAGCGCACCTGCACGCCGTGCTCGGTCAGCTTGTCCACCAGTTCCTTCACCGAGTGCTGGGCGCGCGCCACCGCCAGGCCGTAGCCGGGAACGATGATCACCGATTCCGCGTTCTGCAGGATGAAGGCGGCGTCGTCCGCCGAGCCGGACTTCACCGGGCGCTGTTCCTTCGCCGCGCCATCGTCCACCGCCGCCTCGCCGCCGAAGCCGCCCAGGATCACGTTGAAGAAGGAGCGGTTCATCGCCTTGCACATGATGTAGGAGAGGATCGCGCCGCTCGAGCCCACTAGCGAACCGGCGATGATCAGCATCGAGTTGTTCAGCGAGAAGCCGATGCCCGCCGCCGCCCAGCCCGAGTACGAGTTCAGCATCGAGACCACCACCGGCATGTCGGCGCCGCCGATCGGGATGATGATCAACACGCCCAGCACGAAGGACAGCGCGGCCATGATGATGAACGGCGTCCAGCTGGGCGCCACGCCATCGGCGAAGCAGAACACCAGCCCGAGCGCGATGATCGCGATCGCCAGCACCAGGTTCAGGATGTGCTGTCCGGCGAAGCGCACCGGCGCGCCCTGGAACAGGCGGAACTTGTATTTGCCCGACAGCTTGCCGAAGGCGATCACCGAACCGGAGAAGGTCACCGCACCCACGAAGGTGCCGATGAAGAGTTCGAGGCGGTTGCCGAAGGGCAGCGGGGTGTCGCGCGTGGCGATGTTGAAGGCCCAGGGCTCGGACACCGCGGCGATCGCGATGCACACGGCGGCCAGGCCGATCAGCGAGTGCATCGCCGCCACCAGCTCCGGCATCTTGGTCATCTCGACCTTCTTTGCCGCCACCGCGCCGATCGCGCCGCCCACCACCACCCCAAGAAGCACCAGGGTGAAACCCATGCCGCCGGTGGCGAGTTGCGCCTGCAGCTTGAACATCAGGGCGATGGTGGTCAGGACGGCAATCGCCATGCCGGCCATGCCGAAGGTATTGCCGATGCGCGCCGTGGACGGCGAGGACAGGCCCTTGAGCGCCTGGATGAAGCAGACCGAGGCCACCAGGTAGAACAGGGTCACGACGTTCATGCTGATGAAGTTCATGCCTGTTCTCCCGCGGCCGAACCCGGGGCCGCCTTGGCCGCCTTCGGCTCCTTCTTCTTGAACATCTCGAGCATGCGGCGCGTGACCATGAAGCCGCCGAAGACGTTCACCGCGGCCAGCGCCACCGCGACGGTGCCGGCCACCTGCCCGGCCAGGCCTTCGGTAAGGCCGGCGGCCAGCATGGCGCCGACGATGATGATGGCCGAGATCGCGTTGGTCACCGCCATCAGGGGCGTGTGCAGCGCGGGAGTGACGTTCCAGACCACGTGGTAGCCGACGTAGATGGCCAGCACGAAGATGATCAGGTTGATGATGGTGTGGCTGATTTCCATGCTTCGCTCCTCGGGTCCTGTTCTTAGGTACGCAACACAGCGCCGTCCGCGCACACCAGCGTGGCGCGCACGATCTCGTCCTCGCGGTCGATCACGAACCGGTCTTCCTTGTCGATGACGAGCTTGAGGAAGTCCAGCACATTGCGGGCATACAAGGCGGAAGCGTCGGCCGCCACCATCGAGGCCAGGTTCGGCTCGCCGATGATGACCACGCCATGCTTCACCACCGTGCGGCCCAGCTCCGTGAGCGGGCAGTTGCCGCCCTGCTCGACCGCCATGTCGACGATCACCGAGCCCGGCTTCATGGCCTGCACCGTCTCTTCGCCGATCAGGGTCGGCGCCTTGCGGCCCGGGATCAGGGCGGTGGTGATGATGATGTCGGCCAGTTTGGCGCGCTCGTGCACCAGCGCCGCCTGGCGCTGCATCCAGCTGGCCGGCATCGGGCGCGCATAGCCGCCCACGCCCTGTGCAATCTCGCGTTCCTCTTCGGTTTCGTAGGGCACGTCGATGAACTTGGCGCCGAGCGACTCCACCTGCTCCTTCACGGGCGGGCGCACGTCCGAGGCTTCGATCACGGCGCCCAGGCGCTTGGCGGTGGCGATCGCCTGCAGGCCAGCCACGCCCACGCCCATGATCAGCACGCGCGCGGCCTTGACCGTGCCCGCCGCCGTCATCAGCATCGGCATGAAGCGCTGGTAGGTGTTCGCGGCCAGCATCACGGCCTTGTAGCCGGCGATGTTGGCCTGCGAGGAAAGCACGTCCATCGACTGGGCGCGCGTGATGCGCGGCGCGGCCTCGAGGGCAAAGGCGGTCAGGCCGGCGCCGGCGAGCGCCGCCAGGTTCTCGGTATCGAAGGGATTGAGCATGCCGACCAGGACGCTGCCCGGACGCATCCGGGCGCGCTCGGCGCCGTCCGGGCTGCGGACCTTGAGCACCATGTCCGCGTCGAAAGCGGTGGCCGCGTCGACGATGGTGGCGCCGGCCGCCTCGTACGCCGCATCGGGGTAGGAAGCGCGCACCCCGGCGCCGCTCTCCACTAGCAGCTGGTGATTCGCAGCCAGCTTCTTGACGGTTTCGGGAGTTGCAGCAACGCGGGTCTCGCCCGGCCTGGTCTCGGCCGGTATGCCAATTCTCATGAATCCCTCCGTTCAGTGGACACATCGGTCCACAATCTATCATGTAATTACGCTAATTGCTCAAAAACAAATACTAAAAGCAATATTTGATTGTCACGAAAACCCATCACTGTAACGGGCGCCAGGAATCATTTGTTTGCAATGAATCAAGGCCATTTAACGACAGGCAAGCGCACCGTAGCGGAGGTGGATGAGCAGAGATGCCTCCTGTCAAGGTAAAATATCGGCTCATTTTCAAGGACGCGCATGACCGATATCTTCAAACCATCCGTGACCGTCGCCGCGATCATCGAGCGCGATGGACGCTTCCTGCTGATCGAGGAAGAGACGAGCGAAGGCGTGAAGCTGAACCAGCCGGCCGGGCACCTCGACCCGTACGAGTCGCTCGAGCAGGCGGTGGTGCGCGAGGCGCTGGAGGAAACCGCGCACGAATTCATCCCGACCGCGCTGGTGGGCATGTACATGTCGCGCTACCATTCGAAGTCGCGCGGCGCCGACGTCACTTACCTGCGCTTCACCTTCTGCGGCCATGCCGGCCGCGAGCTGGACCAGCCGCTCGACGAAGGCATCCTGCGCACCATGTGGATGACGCGCGACGAGATCGCCGCCACCGCCGAGCGCCACCGCAGCCCGATCGTGCTGCAGTGCGTGGACGACTACCTGGCCGGCCATCGCACCCCGCTGCGCCTGCTGTACACCCACCCCTCGGTTTTCGAGGGTGGAATCTAAGAATACGGACGTAACATGAGCAAGAAAAAAGTCGTGATCGGGATGTCGGGCGGTGTCGACTCCTCGGTCGCGGCGTGGATGCTGAAGGAACAGGGCTACGAAGTCATCGGCCTGTTCATGAAGAACTGGGAAGACGACGACGATTCGGAATACTGCTCGACGCGCCAGGACTGGATCGACGCGGCCAGCGTCGCCGACGTGGTCGGCGTGGACATCGAGGCCGTCAACTTCGCCGCCGAATACAAGGACCGCGTGTTCGCGGAGTTCCTGCGCGAGTACCAGGCCGGCCGCACCCCGAACCCGGACGTGCTGTGCAACGCCGAAATCAAGTTCAAGGCCTTCCTCGACCATGCGATGAAGCTGGGCGCCGACCTGATCGCGACCGGCCACTACGCGCGCGTGCGCGAGAACGACGGCCGTTTCGAACTCCTGAAGGCATTCGATCACACCAAGGACCAGAGTTACTTCCTGCACCGCCTCAACCAGGCCCAGCTGTCGAAGTCGCTGTTCCCGCTGGGAGAAATCCCGAAGACCGAAGTGCGCAAGATCGCCGAACGCCTGGGCCTGCCGAACGCGCAGAAGAAGGACTCGACCGGTATCTGCTTCATCGGCGAGCGTCCTTTCCGCGAGTTCCTGAACCGCTACCTGTCGCACAAGCCTGGCCCCATGAAGCTCGACACCGGCGAGACCGTGGGCGAGCACATCGGCCTGTCCTTCTACACCCTGGGCCAGCGCAAGGGCATCGGCATCGGCGGCCTGAAGTCGCGCAAGAACGCGGACGGCACCAGCGAGCCGTGGTTCGTGGCGCGCAAGGACGTGGCCAGCAACACGCTGTACATCGTGCAGGGGCACGACCATCCGTGGCTGCTGTCGCCGCACCTGGAAGCCGGCCAGGCCAGCTGGACCGCGGGCGAAGCGCCTGCTAGTGGAAAAGCTTTGTCGGCCAAGACCCGCTACCGCCAGGCCGACGTGGCCTGCACCGTGCATGCCGAGGGCATGGACCGTTTCGCGCTCGATTTCGAGGAAGCGCAGTGGGCGGTCACGCCGGGGCAGTCGGCCGTGCTGTATGACGGCGACGTGTGCCTGGGTGGTGGGATTATCGATTCGAACGCAGCGTGATGTCGTAGGGGTGATCTGGTCCAGTGGACCAGATCACGCTCTGCCGTCCACCCTACCTTGCAGCGAGCCACTCTGCCAGCGCCGCCGGCGCCATCGGCCTTCCATAGTAATACCCCTGCGCCTCGTCGCAGCCCGCCGCGCGCAGCAGCTGCGCCACCTCCTCCGTCTCCACGCCTTCCGCCACCACCCGGTGGCCGAGGTCGTGCGACAGCTTGATCATGGTCGTTACCAGGGCAAGGGTGCGCTCGTCCTTTTCCATGCCGCGTACGAAAGACTGGTCGATCTTGACCACGTCCGCCGGCATGTCCTGCAGGTAGGACAGGCTGCTGTAGCCGGTGCCGAAGTCGTCGATGGCGATCTTCACGCCGCCCTCGGCCAGCCGCGCCATCGTGTCATGCGCGATCTTCGGCTTGCGCATCAGCGCGCTTTCCGTCATTTCCAGCGCCAGGCAGGCGGCCGGCAGGCCGTGCCGCGCCAGCCCTTCCAGTACGCGGTCGCTGAAGTCCGGTTCCTCGAGGTTCACCGCGGAGACGTTGACGGCGACCTGCAGCGACACGCCATCAAGGCGCCAGGCCGCCAGCTGGCGCAGCGCCGCCTCCAGCACCCATTCGGTGGTGGCGCGCGCCAGCGCGGTGGTTTCCACGATCGGCATGAATTCGCCCGGCGGGATCGGACCGGCGTCGGGATGGGTCCAGCGCAGCAGAGCTTCCACGCCGAGGCAGCTGCCATGGTGCAGGGAGACCTTGGGCTGGAACACGAGATGCAGCTCGCTCGCCTGCGCCAGCGCGCGTCCGAATTCGCTGATCAGCCAGAAGCGGTGGCGGTAGGCGGCATCCTGCTCGGGCGAATACACGCGCAGGCCGGATTCGGCGTCGCGCGCATCGTGGGCGGCGCTGTGCAGGTTGCGCAGCACGTCGAGCGGCGCGTCCTGGCCCACTGCGAAGCGGACCAGGCCGACCGTGGCCGTGGTCAGGAAGCCCGCCTGCCCCATCGGCTTGCGTTCGTCCAGCCAGGCCATCAGGGCGCCGCTGAAGCGCGCCAGGGACAGGCCGAGCGGCGCCAGGAAGGCGAACTGGGTCGGCGCGACGTGGTAGACCTTGCCGCCGCCGGCCAGTCTGCGCAGGGCCGGCACGGCAGCGCGCACGATGTCGTCGAGCCAGGTGCCGCCCATCACCCGCATGGCGTCGCTCAGCTCTTCCGGTGTGGCCAGGCTGACCAGGGCCGCCAGCTGGGGCGCCCCCTCGGCCGTGACCAGGCCCAAGTCGCGCACGTCGCTGACGAACTGGTTGCGGTTGGGCAGGCCGCTGACCGGATCGATCCGTCCCAGCGCGTGCTGCAGCTCGATCTGCGCCATGACCATGGCCGCCAGGTCGGCCAGCGTGGCGCGGTCAGCGTCGCTCACGCGGCGCGGCTCGGTACCGAGCACGCACATCGCGCCCAGGCAGTGCCCGGTTTTCGTCACCAGCGGCGCGCCCAGGTAGAAACGGATTCCGCTGTCGGCCAGCAGGCTGTCGCGGAAGCACTCGCTTTCCAACAGGTCCGGCACTTCCAGCATCCGGCCGCTGTCGGCCACCGCGGCGCAGGGCGCCTTGATGCGCGGGATCGTATCGTGCGCGACACCCACCTTCGACTTGAACCACTGGCGGTCGCTATCGGTCAGCGACACCGCCGCGATCGGTAGCTGGAACAGCTGCGCGGCCATGCGTGTGATGCGGTCGAAGGCTTCGCTGGGGGCGGTGTCGAGCAGCTCCAGCTGGCGCAGGGCTTCCAGCCGGCTGGCTTCCTCGAGCGACGGGTCATACAGTGAATTCATGGGCGGCCTTGGCAGTCGCACACCCAGGAAAGGCGCACGTATTTATCGGAAGTGACGATTGCAACGCTATTCTGGCGCTATATAATGCTTACAGTCAACAGTTATTCCAATCGTGTGCGCATTTTCGTCAAATATTTTCGGGTTTCGGTTAGAATAAGTGTATCGACTACAAATTACCAGGAAGATGAGCGAGGACGATCCGATCCTGACGACGCGGGAAGCGGCGCACATGCTGGGCGTTGCCGTCAGCACCGCGCAGCTCTGGATGGAAAGCGGCGCGCTGCCGGCATGGAAGACGCCCGGTGGGCACCGGCGCGTGCGCCTGAGCGCGGTGCGCCAGCTGCAGGCGCGACAGGGCACCACCGGCACGGCGCCGGGTGCGCCGGCTGGCCCGGGGATGGTGTCCCTGCCCACCCCGGCGCCGCCCGCGCCGCGGGAGGCCGGCGCGCCGGCCGGCCATGCCCTGCTCGATACGCCGCCCGAAGATGTCTTCGACCGCCTGGCGCGGCTGGCCGCCCAGGTGACGGACTGTCCGATCGCGCTGGTGACGGTGCTGGCCGGGGAGCGCCAGTGGTTCAAGGCCCGCGTCGGCCTCGACCTGCGGGAAACGCCGCGTGAATGGGCATTCTGCAAGCACGCGCTGGCCAGCGGCGAGGCATTCGTGGTGGGCGACGCCACCCTCGATGCGCGCTTCGCCGCCAATCCGCTGGTGACGCGCGCGCCGCATGTGCGCTTCTATGCCGGGGTGCCATTGGAGGATGCGCAGGGCCGCCGCTTCGGCACCCTGTGCGTGCTGGACCGCGAGCCGCGCCGCCTGCGCGAACGCGAGCTGCGCGCCCTGCGCGAGCTGGCGACGATCGCCTCGGACGAGATCAAGCGGCGCGGCTGAGCGCCTGGTCAGTTCGCGCTGCCCGAGGCGGCCTGCTGCTTGCGGACGACCGCGATCACGGTATTGCGGATCGTCTTGAGCACGGCGTCGGCCTTGAAGGGCTTGACGATGAAGCCGTGCACGCCGCGCCCGAGCGCGTCCTGGATGGCGGCGGCGTCGAGCGTGCCCGACACCATGAAGATCATCGCCTTCGGCAGTTGGGCGCGCAGTTCCTCGACGATGCGGCTGCCGTCCTCGACCTGTTCACGCGCGATGCAGACGATCTGCGGGCGGTGCTTCATGGCGAGGCCGTAGCCGAGCGTGCCGGTATGCGTCTGCGCGACGACGTCGTAGCCGCCATCGGTCAGTACGGTGTTGAGCAGGCCGCGCGCGATGGCGCTGCCGTCCACGATCAATGCCTTCAGCATCGGCGCTTTCCTTCAATGGGATTCATAGGCCAGCATGTTCCAGGTCACGCCCAGCCGCACGTCCAGCTTGAGCGACACCAGGCAGCGCGACATCTCGAGTATCTCACGCTCGGCGCGCAGCCTTTCGCCCAGCGGGGTCTTGAGGATGCCGGCGCCGGCCATCACGGCGTCCAGGCTGCCGTAGGCGTTGAGCAGGCGCGCCGCAGTCTTCATGCCGATCTTGGACACTCCCGGCACACCATCGGTCGGGTCGCCCATCAGGGCCAGCAGGTCGTGCAGCAGTTCGGGCGCCACGCCGAAGCGCTGGCGCACCCAGGCGTCGTCATGCCATTCGTTCTTGAAGTGGTCCCACACCAGCGCGCCGTGCGCGATCAGGATGTGCAGGTCCTTGTCGGTGGTGGCCACGATGGCCTCGCCCCGCCCTTCCCCCAGCCAGCGCATGACGCCGGTGGCGATCACGTCGTCGGCCTCGACCTCGGGTATCGCCAGCACGTGCAGGCCGGCCTGGCGCAGGCGCTCGTGGAATTCCGGCAGGGCTTCGCGCAGCGGCGCCGGCATGGCGGCGCGCCCTTCGCGGTAGCGCGGATAGAGGGCATGGCGCCAATTGGGACCGCCGTAGTCGAAGGCCGCCAGCACGTGCGTGGGCGCGTGCGCTTCCAGCACGTTGCGGAAGGACGAGAACGCGTGGCGCAGCGCGATGCTGGCCTTCAGGTCGGAGTCCGGTTCGGGGCTGGCTTCGTACACGCGACGCACGATGTTCAGGCCGTCGATGGCGAGCAGCTTTCCCTGTTTGCTCATGGTGGTGCGTCTATCGGAGTAATCACTGGCGCCGCCATGATAAACCGAGGGGCCCGTCAGGCATAGTCGTACTTGCCGCCGCGCTCGAGCGCGCGCGCGTAGGCCGGGCGCGCGTGGATCCGCGCCAGGAAGGCGGACAGCTTCGGATACTGGCTGCCCAGTCCTCCGCGCGAGGCAGCCGCTTCCAGCGCAAAGCTCATCTGGATGTCGGCGGCGCTGAACTCCTCGCCGGCGAACCAGGTCGACTTGCCCAGTTCGCTCTCCAGGAAGTCGAGCTGGCTGCGGATGTTCGGCATGACGAAGCTGTCCTTGACCTTGCGTGCGATCGAGCGCGCGATCGGCTTGGCAAAGAAGGGCATCGGGCTGTTCTCGACCTTGTCGAACACCAGCTTCATCAGGAGCGGCGGCATGGCCGAGCCCTCGGCGAAGTGCAGGAAGTAGGTATAGCGCAGGCGTTCCGGGGTGCCGGGCGCCGGCACCAGGCGTCCGTTGCCATAGCGGCCGGTCAGGTATTCCACGATCGCACCGGATTCGGCCACCACCAGTGCATCGTCGGTGATCACCGGCGACTTGCCGAGCGGGTGCACCGCCTTCAGTTCCGGCGGCGCCAGCATGGTCTTCGGGTCGCGCTGGTATTTCTTGATGTCGTAGTCGAGCCCGAGCTCTTCGAGCAGCCAGAGGATGCGCTGCGAGCGCGAATTGTTCAGGTGGTGGACGACGATCATGAAGTTTTCCGGATAGTTCGACAGGCTGCCAGCTTAGCATGGGTGCGCCTGACAACGGACGAGGCAGAGTAAGCTTGAGCCCATGAATGGATCGGTCTACATCGGCATTTCCGGCTGGCGCTACGTGCCGTGGCGCGGCGTGTTCTATCCCAAGGGGCTGGTCCAGCACCGCGAGCTTGAATACGCGGCCGGGCAGCTGCCCAGCATCGAGATCAACGGCTCCTTCTACTCGCTGCAGCGGCCCGAGAGCTATGCCGCCTGGCATGCGGCCACCCCGCCCGGCTTCGTGTTCGCGGTCAAGGGCAACCGTTTTCTCACCCACATGCTCAAGCTGAAGGACATCGAAGGCCCGCTGGCCAATGTGCTGGCCTCGGGCGTGTTCGAACTGCGCGACAAGCTCGGTCCCTTCCTGTGGCAATTCCCGCCCGTCGTGAAATTCGATCCGCAGCGCTTCGAGCACTTCCTGTCGCTGCTGCCCCGGGATACCGATAGCGCCCGCGAACTGGCGTTGCAGTACCAGCCGCGCATGGAAGGCCGGGTTGCGCTCGAATCCGGCCCGAACCGCCCGATGCGCCACGCGGTCGAGATCCGGCACGAGAGCTTCCTGGACCCCGCCTTCATCGCCATGCTGCGCCGCTACAAGGTGGCGCTGGTGGTGGCCGATACCGCCGGCAGGTGGCCGCTGTGCGAGGACCTCACCGCGGACTTCGTCTACATCCGGCTGCATGGCGACAAGGAGCTGTACGCGAGCGGTTATGAAGACGAGGCCATCGCGGCCTGGGCGGCGCGCATCGATGCCTGGCGCCGGGGCCGGCAGCCCGAGGGGGCGCGGCTCGTCTCCGACAAGCCACCGCCGAAGGCCAGGGCGCGCGACGTCTACTGCTACTTCGACAACGACATCAAGGTGCATGCGCCGTTTGACGCACGTCGCCTGATCGCCGCGGTAGAAAGCCTTGCAGGGAACGGCTGACTGAAACTGTTGTCTATCCAGGCATTCACAGCCTGGAGACCACCATGACCCTGCTTCGTGTTGCCAGTGTTGCCGCTGCCCTGTTACTTTCAACCACTGTCAGCGGCGCCGATGCGCCGCCCCTCAAGGCCTCGAACGGCGTGCTGGTCAATGCCGCCGGCATGACCGTCTACACCTATGACAAGGATGAAGCCGGCAGCGGCAAGAGCAGTTGCGTCGCCGCCTGTGCGAAAAACTGGCCGCCCGTGAAGGCCGATGGCAGCCCGCGCCCGCCCTACTCCGTGATCACGCGCGCGGACGGCAGCAAGCAGCTGGCGCATGGCGGCAAGCCGCTGTACACCTTCGTGAAGGACAAGAAGGCCGGAGACAAGACCGGCGATGGGGTGGGCGGCGCCTGGCACGTGGTCAGCGTGGCGACGCCTTGAAGCGCTGCCGGCGCCGCTAGCGGCGCTCGTGGATCTTGATGACCTTGCCGTTGCCCTTGCCGGGCGGCGGCGCGGGCTCGGTCGGCCCGCAGGTATTGCAGCTGTTGCAGCCGCTGCCGCAGCTGGCCGAGGTGTCCAGCCACTTGACCAGTCTCGATTGCTGGCCGCCCCTGGAGAGGCGGTGCACGATCGCGCGCCGCCAGCTGTCCGGCAGGTACTTCGCGCCGGCGTACAGCACGGCCAGCGCGACGATGATCCCGGCGACCAGTTCCTGCCACATGTCCTAGCCCCCCGTGAAGAACAAGGTGGTGCGGTAGACGATGAAGGCGGCCGCGTAGGCCAGGCCGAACATGTAGCCGGCCATGATCCAGGCGTAGCGGCGGCTGCCGGTCTCGCGCGCCACGGTGGCCAGCGTCGGCAGGCAGTGCGGCGCATAGACGTACCAGGTGAGCAGCGCCAGGCCGGTGGCGAGCGACCACGACTGCGCGATCACCGGCGCCAGGGCGTTGGCGGCTTCGTCGCCGCCCGACAGGGCGTACACGGTGCCCAGCGCGCCGACCGCCACTTCGCGCGCGGCCATGCCCGGCACCAGGGCGATCGCGATTTCCCAGCCGAAGCCGATCGGAGCCAGGATGACTTCCAGCGCGCGGCCGATCATGCCGGCCACGCTGTAGTAGATCGGCGGATGGGTCGCGCCTTCCGGTGCGCCGGGGAAGCTCGACAACAGCCAGAGCAGGATCATCATGGTGAGGATCAGGGTACCGACCCGCTTCAGGAAGATCTTGGCACGCTCCCACAGGCCGGAGGCCAGTGCGCCCGGCTGGGGCCAGTGGTAGGCCGGCAGTTCCATCATCAGTGCATGCTGCTTGTAGTCGCTGCGGCGCTTCATGAACCAGGCCACCGCCATGGCGCTCAGGATGCCCGCCATGTAGAGGGCGAACAGCACCAGGCCCTGAAGGTTCATCAAGCCGGCCACTTCACGGTCCGGGATGAAGGCGGCGATCAGGAGCGCATACACCGGCAGGCGCGCCGAGCAGGTCATGAGCGGGGCGATCATGATCGTCACCAGGCGGTCGCGCGGATTCTGGATGGTGCGCGCGGCCATGATGCCCGGGATCGCGCAGGCGAACGAGGACAGCAGCGGCAGGAAGGCGCGGCCCGACAGGCCGACGCTGCCCATGATGCGGTCGAGCAGGAAGGCGGCGCGCGGCAGGTAGCCCACGTCTTCCAGCAGCAGGATGAAGAAGAACAGGATCAGGATCTGCGGCAGGAATACCAGCACGCTGCCGACGCCGGCGATGATGCCGTCCACGATCAGGCTGTGCAGCACGCCTTCGCCCAGCAGCGCGCCGACCTGCTCGCCGAGGGCACCGACGCCCGCCTCGATCAGGTCCATCGGCGTGCCGGCCCAGCTGAACACGGCCTGGAAGATCAGGAACATCAGGGCGGCCAGGATCACCGGGCCGAGCACCGGGTGCAGCACCACGTTGTCGATCTTTTCCGTCAGGTTGCCGCGGTCTCCGCTGGAGGAAACGGCGAGCTCGAGGATGCGGCGCACTTCGCGCTGGGTTTCCTCGACCGGCACGGCGTCGATCGCGGACAGCGGATTGGGCTTGACGGCGGTATCGAAGGCCATGCGGTCGAGCTGGGCCAGCAGGGCCTGTTCGCCGCCGGCCTGGATGGCAACGGTTTCCACCACCGGCATGCCCAGCGCCGCCGACAGTTTTTCCTTGTCGATCGTGATGCCGCGCTTCCTGGCGACGTCGACCATGTTCAAAACGAGCACCATCGGCAGGCCGAGACGCTTGAGCTCGAGCACCATGCGCAGGTTCAGGCGCAGGTTGGTCGCGTTGACCACGCACAGCACCGCATCCGGCGCCGCTTCGCCCGCGCGCAGGCCGGCCACCACGTCGCGCGTGATGGCTTCGTCCGGGGTGTGGGCGCTCAGGCTGTAGGCGCCCGGCAGGTCGAGCACGCGAAAAGGCCGGCCCGCCGGCGAGGTGAAGCTGCCCTCCTTGCGTTCGATGGTCACGCCCGCGTAGTTCGCGACCTTCTGGCGCGAGCCGGTCAGGCGGTTGAAGAGTGCGGTCTTGCCACAGTTGGGATTGCCGAGCAGTGCGACCAGGGGCGTGCGCGACGCCACCTGTTGTTCCATGACACCCATCCGACTATTCCGGCTTGATCGACACGAGGGCCGCTTCGAAGCGGCGCAGCGCGAAGGTCGACTCGCCGACCTTGACGGCCAGCGGGCCGCCCAGCACGCGCTTGAGCACACGGATGCGCTCGCCCGGCACGAAGCCGAGCTCCATCAGGCGGCGCTGGACGTCGAAACCACCCTGTTGCGCCGGCGGCGCCAGGTGGATCACGGTAGCGCTCTGGCCGGCCGGGAGGGCGTCGAGCGTGGTGAGGGAGGGAACAAGAGTCATGGTCGCGTCCAGTAAGTGTAGCGCTGATGAGACAGATAGCTAGCATCATAAACCTAAATGCGAATTATTTCTATTTGCGGTTTGATCACACCCCTAAAGAAAGATCACGTCAATACAAAATTCCTGTTGCAAACGCCGCCGAGTTTACGGAGAATAGAACACGAATGAGATTGATTCTCATTTAAATGACAAGTGAACAAGTAGCGCCAAGGAACCTCAAGATGATCGTCTGTGTCTGCAACAACATCTCCGACCGCGAAATCCGCCAGGCCGTCGACCTGGGCATCAGCTCGGTCGCCGAACTGCACAAGGAACTGGGCGTCGGCACCATGTGCGGCAAGTGCGTGAGCTATGCACGCGAAGTCCTGCACGAACACATCGAGAGCAAAACCACGATCACCGAAGTGCGCCGCGTCCCGCAGGCGGCCTGAACATCGCCACCGTGTCTCTCCATGCCCCGCTTTCGCGGGGTTTTTTTTCGCCCGCGCCACGGTACTGAGAAGCGTTCGCACAGCGGAACGAGAACGCTTGTCATTCCCGCCGGTTTTTTCGATTTTCACTGCATTTCCCGGGCTTTTTCAGCGTTTTCGACCCAAAAGCGGGCTGCTTGTTTGTTATCATGGAGCCCATTCAACATCATCAAGGGCATCACATGAAAGGCGACCAGAACGTTCTTCGTCTGCTGAACGCGCAGCTGACCAACGAACTCACCGCGATCAACCAGTACTTCCTGCATGCGCGCATGTACCGCCACTGGGGCTTCGGCAAGCTGGCGAAGAAGGAGTACGACGAGTCGATCGGCGAGATGAAGCACGCCGACAAGCTGATCGACCGCATCCTGATGCTCGACGGCCTGCCGAACCTGCAGGCGCTGCACAAGCTGCTCATCGGTGAATCGACCCAGGAAATGCTGGAATGCGACCTCAAGCTCGAGCGCGCGGCCCAGGTGACGGTCAAGGAAGGCATCGCGGCGGCGGAAGCGGCGGCCGACTACGTGACCCGCGACCTGTTCCTGATGATCCTCGAGGATACCGAGGAACACATCGAGTGGCTGGAGACGCAGCTGGACCTGATCGTGAAGGTCGGCATCCAGAACTACCTGCAGAGCCAGATCAGCGAGTAACTCTGCGCTGCGTAAACTTGGGTTCCGGCCTTCGCCGGAACGACGGTCTTACAGCTAACGGTATTAAGGCTACTTACCTATGAGCCGTCATCCCGGCGAAGGCCGGGATCCAATTTCGCTAGCAACCTGCTAGCGCCACTTCCTCATCCACCCATCATAAAACCCCAGATCCCGCGGGACGGCCCCCGGAATCGCGCAGATCGCCCCCGCGAACTCGTTGGCCCGCGCCAGCGACAGGTCGAGCGGCCAGCCGCGCATCTTCCCCAGCAGGAAAATCGCCGAAAAGGCGTCCCCCGCCCCCACCGTGTCGATGACAAAGGGCGGCGCCGGGTTATCGCGGTGCATCAGCACCTGTCCGTCGGCGCCGAAGTACACCGAGCCGCGGTGCCCCAGCGTGACGATCAGCGCGTCGAGCGAGAACATCTGCAGCAGCGCCTGGCACGAGGCGTGCACTTCTTCGGCCGCCAGCGCCGCATCGTCCGGCTTGATCTGGAAATACCAGCCGAACATGGCCTGCAGTTCTTCCTCGTTGACCTTGGCGACGTTGGCTTCCTGCAGCGAGCGCGTGACGGTGCGCTCGTCCACCTGGCCGTCGCGCAGGTTCAGGTCGAGGTAGCGCAGCGCCGGCGTGGCGCGCAGCAGCGCCATCAGGGTGGCGCGCGAGCGCTCGTGGCGCTGGGCCAGGGTGCCGAAATAGAAGATGCCGGGCTGCGTATGTTCCACTGCCGCCTCGGCCTGGGCCCGGTCGATGAAATCGTAGGCCTGGTTCGGCAGGATGGTGAAGCGGTGGCCGCCGCGGGCGCCGCGTTCGACCAGCACGCGGCCGGTCTCTTCGATGGCATCGACCTGCAGGCCGGCTTCGCTCATCGCGAAGCGCTCGAACTCGGCGCGCACCGCCTGGCCCGGCTTGTCCTTGCCGATGCGGGTGAGCATCAGCTGCGGCGCCATGAAGGCCGCCAGGTGGCGCGCCACATTGAAGGGCGCGCCGCCGACCACCTGCTCGGTGGTGAAGTCGTCGACCAGCGCTTCGCCGAAGACGACGGTGGTGGCGGGCGGGTTCACGCGACGAAAGGAACGGTGTCGCGGAACGACGGACGCTCGGCGAGTTTATCGGCCAGGCGCGCCAGGTTCGGGTAGTCGCCGCGCCAGTCGATGTCGGGGAAGCGGAAAGCCAGCCAGCCCAGGGCGCAGCCGACGGCGACGTCGGCCAGCGTGTAATGAATGCCCATGCAGTAGCTCGACTCGCCCAGGCGGGTGGACATCTCGCGCAGGCCGGCGTGCACCTTGCCCATCTGGCGCTCGATCCACTTGGCGCTCTGCTGCTCCGGGGGGCGCTCGCGCCGCTCGAGGAAGACCAGGATCGCGGCATCGAGCACGCCATCGGCCAGGGCTTCCCAGACCTTGACTTCGGTGCGCTCGCGGCCATTCGGCGGCAGCAGCTTGCAGACCGGGGAGATGGTGTCGAGGTATTCGGCGATCACGCGCGAGTCGTACAGCGTGCTGCCGTCTTCCATGACCAGGCAGGGGATCTTGCCGAGCGGGTTGACCTGCTGGATGGTGGTCTCCGGGACCCACACGTTTTCTTGCACAAAGCTGACATCGAGCTTCTTGTCCGCCATCACGACGCGGACTTTACGCACATAGGGACTGGTGAAGGAACCGATGAGTTTCATACATGCCCGAATTTGAGGATTGGGTGCCAGTATAGCATCGCCATTTCGGCGCCTGTCTGCGCCGGACGAGCCTCCCGGGCCGTCCGCGGCGTGGCCTGCGCAAGGCTGCGCGCGCCTCCCGGTGGTAAAATCCGCGTTTTTGCACGGACCGCCTGCCATGACCTCTACCGTCCCCTCCCCTACCCTGTCGGCCCTGTCCCCGCTGGACGGCCGCTATGCGTCGAAAACCGACAAGCTGCGCCCGATCCTGTCCGAAGCCGGCTTCATGCACCACCGCGTGAAGGTGGAAATCGCCTGGCTGCAGGCGCTGTCGCAGGCCGGCTTCCCGGAGATCAAGCCGTTCTCGAGCGAAGCGAACGCTCACCTCGAGCGCATGGCCGCGAACTTCGGCGACGCCGAAGCGGCGCGCATCAAGGAGATCGAGGCGGTCACCAACCACGACGTCAAGGCGGTGGAATACTGGCTCAAGGAGCAGGTGAAGGACGTGCCGGAGCTGGTGGCGGCGAGCGAATTCATCCACTTCGGCTGCACCTCGGAAGACATCAACAACACCTCGCACGGCATGATGCTGAAAGCCGCGCGCGACGGCGTGCTGCTGCCGGCCCTCCAGAACATCATCGCCAAGCTGACCGAAATCGCGCACACCAATGCGGCGCTGCCGATGCTGTCGCGCACCCACGGCCAGACCGCCAGCCCAACCACCCTGGGCAAGGAATTCGCCAACGTGGTCGCGCGCCTGCAGCGCGCCGTCAAGCGCATCGCCGACGTCGAGATCCTCGGCAAGATGAACGGCGCGGTCGGCAACTACAACGCGCACCTAGCAGCCTACCCGGGCTTCGACTGGCCGGCCTTCTCGAAGGAAGTCATCGAGCAGCGCCTGGGCCTGGTGTTCAACCCGTACACCATCCAGATCGAGCCGCACGACTACATGGCCGAGATGTTCGACGCCATCGCGCGCGCCAACACCATCCTGCTCGACCTGAACCGCGACATCTGGACCTATGTCTCGCTCGGCTACTTCAAGCAGAAACTCAAGGCGGGCGAGATCGGTTCGTCGACCATGCCGCACAAGGTCAACCCGATCGACTTCGAGAACTCGGAAGGCAACCTGGGCCTGGCCAACGCGGTGCTGCGCCACATGGCCGAGAAGCTGCCGGTCTCGCGCATGCAGCGCGACCTGACCGATTCGACCGTGCTGCGTAACATCGGCGTCGGCTTCGGCTACGCGCTGCTGGCCTACGACAGCTGCCTGCGCGGCCTGAACAAGCTGGAAGTGAACGCGGCGCGCCTGGAAGCCGACCTCGACGCGAACTGGGAAGTGCTGGCCGAGCCGGTGCAGACCGTGATGCGCCGCTACGGCATCGAGAACCCGTACGAGCAGCTGAAGGAACTCACCCGCGGCAAGGGCATCACCCGCGAAGCGCTGCAGGAGTTCATCGGCAAGCTGGCGATCCCGCAGGAAGCCAAGGACCTGCTGCTGCACATGACGCCGGCGAACTACACCGGCCTGGCGGCGCAGCTGGCGAAAGCGATCTAAGCCCTACAAAGACCACACCAGCTTGACCGCCACCTTGCGGTCAAGCTCCACCCGCGCGTCGGCGGGCCCGTATTCCGCGTGGCTGCCATTCAGGTTCTGCCCCACCACCGACAGCTCCAGCTGCGGCGTCAAGCGCCAGCCGAAGCGCGCGTCCAGCGCCCAGTAGCCCGGCACCTCCGGATTCTCCAGCGCCGCCACCTTGCGCAGCGCCAGCTCCAGCTCGCGCCGCTCATCGATCGCATGGTGCGAGCGCAGCTGCAAGCTGTGCTCCGGATCCTTGCCCGCGATGCCCGGGCCGGCGGCGTCGTTGCTGCCCGGTTTCAGGCGCAGGCGCTCGTGCAGCGCCGTGAAGCCGGCCGACAGGCGCCAGGCCCCGTTCATCTGGTAGTTGCCCCACATCTCGATGCCGGTCGCCTTCCCTTCCATCAGGCTGCCGAAGGTGAGGAAAGTCCAGGTCGGGTCGATCTCCTGGGTCCGCAGGTGGTCGTACTGGTTGTGGAACAGCGTCGCCGAATACGACAGGCCGGGCAGCGGCTGGCCGCGGTAACCCAGTTCGAACACGCGCGCCACCTCCGAGCGCACCCGGGGACCGCCGCGCAGCAGGTAAGGCGGACGGCCCGGGATGAAGGCGTCCACGTCGAGGCGGGTCGGCGCGCGCACGGTGCGCGACAGCGCGGTCCACAACGCGTGCTGGGGCGCCAGGCGCCACGACAGGCGCACGCTCGGCAGGAATTCCAGGCCGGTATAGACGTTGCGCTCGGCGCGCGCGCCGACGACCAGGCTCAGGTCGGGACGCAACGCGATCTCGTCCTGGGCAAACAGGCTGGACCAGGTCTGCTCCGTCTGCGCCGGCAGGAAGGCGATCACCTCGCTGTTTTCCACCTCGTCCCAACTGTGGCGCAGGTTCGCGCCCCAGACCAGGCTGTGGCGGCCCCAGGCCGGCAGCGTATGCTGGAACTGCAGGTCGGCGATCTGCAGCGACTCGACAAAGGTCGGTGGCACTTCGCGCCGTGTGTGGTCGAGGTAGGCCTGCACCGACAAGCGCCCGCCGTCCGCAAGGGCGCGTTCCCAGCGCGCCATGAGGTTGGCGCCCGCGGTGTCGATGTCGCCGAGGCGCAGCGTGGTGCCGCTCACCGAGATCTCGCCCGGTTCCGGCTGTTCGGGCTCGCCACGGTAAGCGTTGCCGTTCACGCTGACGGTGTCGGCGCTGTCCTTCCAGTCGGCCCGGAAGCCAAGCTGGGCCTGGCGCCAGGCGTCACGGATACGCTTGCCGTCGCCGTTCTCGCCGTGTGCGCGCTGCAGCAGCTTGCCGTAGACGCGCCAGCTGGTTTCCCCGCTGCTTCCGCCTTGTCGGAAGGCGGCATCCCCGCCATCGGTGGCGCCGCGCAGCACCGCCAGGCCGCCCTGGGTCGCCGCGGCCGAGCGCGTGGTGATGTTGATGACGCCGTTGACGGCGTTCACGCCCCACAGGGTGCCGCCCGGGCCGCTGATGACCTCGATGCGCTCGACGTCTTCCAGCATCAGGTCCTGCATGTCCCAGAACACCCCGGAGAACAGGGGCGCATAGACCGAGCGGCCATCGATCATCACCAGCAGCTTGTTGGAGGCGCTATTGTTGCTGCCGTTCAGGCCGCGCGCGCTGATCGAGTAGCCATAGCTGGAGCGCTGTGCCACATGCAGGTTGGGCGCGAGCCGCAGCGCTTCGGGCAGGCTGTGCGCGCCGGCGCGGCGGATGTCCTCGGCCGTGATCACGAACACCGATGCCGGCGCATCGAGCAGGCGCTCCGGCTTCTTCGACACCGACATGACGTGGATGTTGGCCAGCTCCTCGATCGACAGGTCGGCCAGCTCACCCTGGCTCGCCGGTACGTCGCCAGCTGCCAGCGCCGGCCAGGCCAGGGCCGCGCCAAGGCAGGCCAGGGCGCGCCGGCTGAGCCTCAGGCCCGATGGTGTAAAAGGATGTCGCATAAGTCCTGCTCCATGGCAGCAAAAGTATCCGCAGGTAATGTTTGATAAGGCCTTCTTTATCGAATTTTACATTCTGGCGGCTATTGCTGTGCAGTGAATACAAAGCGTGCTAGTGTACCCAGCGAAATTACACCTACAGCGAGCCCCGCTAAAGACTGGTATAGTCCTAACCAGTACGAATTATTGAAAATAAACATATGTACCGCTACACCATCCCGGCCATCGTCCTGCACTGGCTGATCGCCTTCTTGATCATCGGGACCTTCACGCTCGGGCTGGTCATGACCGATATCCCGGGCATCACGCCGACCAAGCTGAAGTATTTCAACTGGCACAAATGGGCCGGCGTGACGGTGCTGCTGCTTGCCGCCCTGCGCCTGCTGTGGCGCCTGTTTCGTCATCCGCCGGCCTACGCCGACGAGATGCCGGCCTGGCAGCGCGGCGCCTCCCATGGCCTGCACTGGCTGCTGTACATCCTGATGTTCGCAGTGCCCCTGTCCGGCTATTTCTACAGCCTGGCGACCGGCTATCCGATCGTCTGGTTCGGCGTGATCGAACTGCCGGTGCTGATGGGGCCGGATCCGGCCCTGAAAGTCATCCTGAAGGATGTCCACTACTGGCTCAACATGCTGCTGGCGCTGCTCGTCGGCCTGCACGTGGCGGCCGCGTTCAAGCACCTGCTCGTCGACCGCGACGGCGTGATGGCGCGCATGCTGCCTTTCCCTACCCGTAAGGAGTCTTGATGAAACCCATGAAAAGCCTGCTGCTGGCCTCGCTGTTGGCCAGCGCCGTCGCCATCGCGGCGCCCCTGAAAACCGACCCGGCGAAAAGCAGCGTGACGGCCACCTTCAAGCAGATGGGCGTGCCGGTCGAGGCGAAGTTCAAGCAGTTTGCTGCGCAGATCGACTACGACGCCGCCAAGCCGGCCGCGTCGAAGGCGAGCGTCGAGATCCAGACCGCCAGCCTCGACCTGGGCGACCCGGACTACAACAAGGAAGTCGCCAAGAAGGAATGGTTCAACACCGCCCAGTTCCCGAAGGCGAGCTTCGTGTCGACCGCGATCGCCCCGGCCGGCGCGGGCAAGCTGAACGTGAGCGGCAAGCTCACCATCAAGGGCCGCAGCGCCAACGTCAGCTTCCCGCTGAGCGTCAAGGCAGAAGGCGGCAAACAGGTATTCGAAGGCCAGCTGCCGATCAAGCGGCTGGCCTTCAACATCGGCGAAGGCGAGTGGAAGGACACGAGCATGGTCGCCGATGAGGTTGTCATCAAGTTCCGCGTCACGGCGGACCAGTAATCACCCCAGCAAACACCTCAACACACGCAAGGAATCCTTCCATGAAAATCAAGCACCTGATCGCCGCCCTGGCCGCTTCGAGCACCCTCGGCGCCGGCATCGCCTTCGCCGCCGACACCTACAAGATCGAGCCGAACCACACCTACCCGAGCTTCGAGGCCGACCACATGGGCATCTCGGTCTGGCGCGGCAAGTTCAACAAGACCGACGGCACCGTGACCCTCGACCGCGCGAAGAAAACCGGCACCCTCGACATCACCGTGTACATCGACAGCATCGACTTCGGCCACGACAAGATGAACGAGCACGCCAAGAAGCCGGACATCTTCGACGCCGCCCAATTCCCGACCGCGACCTTCAAGTCGAAGTCGATCAAGTTCACCGGCGACGTCCCGACCTCGGCCGAAGGCGAGCTGACCCTGCACGGCGTGACCAAGCCGCTGACCCTGACCATCAACAAGTTCAAGTGCATCGACCACCCGATGCTCAAGCGCGAAGTGTGCGGCGCCGACGTGACCGGCAGCTTCCAGCGCAGCGACTTCGGCATCAACTTCGGCCTGCCGAAGTTCTCGCCGGAAGTGAAGCTGGCGATCCAGGTGGAAGCGGTCAAGCAGTAATCGCTCGCTCAGCATGGAAAAAGCCTCGGTCCCGCAAGGAACCGAGGCTTTTTTACGTCAGGACGCCGTCAGCGATCAGCGGCCGTCGCGGTCCGCGTCACCCGGGATGGCGCGCTCGACCTTGTGCCATGCGGCGCGCGACGCGTGCTTGGCCTGGTCCCAGCTCAGGCGCGAATTGCCCTTGGTGCGTTCCCACTCGGTCGACAGCTCGTTCTCGTGCATGTCGTAGCCGCCCGGGTAGCGGCCTGCCGAGTTGTAGCCCAGCGCATAGGCCGGTGCGTAGTCGTCGTAGGTGTAGCCCGGGGTGTAGTACGGCTGGGTCTGGTACTGGTTGCGCCAGTGGGCGTCTTCCTCCTGCGGGTTGACCATCTTGGCCACGCCCTTGCCGGCCATGCCGCCGACGGCCGCGCCAATGCCGGCACCGGCCACCGCGCCGACCGGACCGCCGACCGCGCCGCCCAGCACCGCACC
>NZ_DKJX01000067.1:199-26537 GCF_002454935.1 Massilia sp. UBA6681 | reverse complement strand
GGCGCGGCGAGCGCCTGCTGCACGCGCCCCTGCGCCATGCCTTTCCGGGCCTCCTGGCCGCTGCCAGCGGCGAGACCGTGCTGCTCGATGCCGTCGACAAGGCGGGCGAGCCGCTGCTCGCGCAAGCCTTGCGTGCCCAGGGCGTGCAGATGGTGCTCGGCGTGCCGGTGCCGGCATCGGGCCCGGGCGCGCCGCGCGGCGCCCTCTGCCTGCTGTTCGGGGACGCGCGCCCGCTTTCTGGCGCCCAGCTGTCCGCCCTGGACGACCTGGCGCAGCTGGCCGCCTTCGGGCTGCGCATGGCGGAGCTGATGCGCGAAAGCGAGGAGCTGCTCGGCAGGGTCACCCAGCTGGCGACCCTCGACGCCCTGACCGGCGTGGCGAATCGCCGCCATGGCGAATACCTGATGGAACAGGAGATCAAGCGCGCCCGCCGCTATCGAACGCCGCTGGCCCTGATCGCCTTCGACATCGACCGCTTCCGCAACGTCAACGACGCCTACGGCCACCCGGTGGGCGATATCGCGCTGCGCACCGTGGCCGACACCGCGCGCGCCCTGCTGCGCTCGAGCGACGTGCTGGTGCGCTCGGGCGGCGAGGAGTTCCAGGTGATCGCGCCGCACACCAGCGCCATCGACGGCCTGAAAATGGCCGAGAAGCTGCGCGCGGCCATCGAGGCCGCCGAGATCCCGGGCTGCGACCGCGTCACGGTCAGCCTGGGCGTGGCGCAGCTGGGCGAGTTTGAAAACGGCGATTCGCTGGCGGTGCGCGTGAACGCCGCGCTGGCGCGCGCCAAGCGGGCAGGGCGCAACTGCGTCGAACTGGCGATGCAATAAGCCGCATGATAGGCTAGCGGCTTTTCTGTCGGGCAATACCATATGCTTCAGTGGCTGCAGCACTACCGGCGTTCGATGCTGCCGGGCGACATCAGCGCCGGCATCGTCGTGGCGATGATGATGATCCCCCAGGGCATGGCCTATGCGCTGGTGGCCGGCCTGCCGCCGGTGGCCGGGATCTATGCCAGCATCGTGCCGCCGCTGCTGTACGCGCTGTTCGGCACCAGCAGCACCCAGTCGGTCGGCCCGATGGCGATCATCTCCCTGATGACGGCCTCCAGTCTGGCTCCGCTGGCGGCGCCCGGCAGCGCGCTGTATGGCGTGCTGGCCGCGCAATTGGCGCTGTTGTCCGGGGTTGTGCTGCTGGCCTGCGGCCTGCTGCGCATCGGCTTCCTGGCCAACTTCTTTTCCCGTCCCGTGATGAGCGGCTTCACGCTCGGCTCGGCGCTCCTGATCGCCTGGGGCCAGCTGCGGCCGCTGCTGGGCGCCATGCCGCCCGCCTTCCACTGGCCGAGCGCGGCGCTGGGACTGGGCGCGCTGGCCGTGCTGGTCTGGGCGCGACACTACATGGCCGGCAGCCTGCGCCGCACCGGGCTGCCGCCGGTGGCGGCCGACATCGGCGCCAAGCTGGCGCCCATGCTGGTAGTGATCGGGGCGACCGCGCTGGTGCCGCTGCTGAAGCTGGAAGCGCTCGGCGTGGCGACCACCGGCTCCGTCCCGGCCGGACTGCCGGGGCTGAACCTGGCGACGTCGAGCGGGCACTGGCAGGCCTTGCTGCAGCCGGCGCTCCTGATCGGTTTCATGATCTTCCTGATCAGCATGTCCGGCGCGCAGACGCTGGCGCTCAAGCGCGGCGAGAAGCTGGGCAGCAACCAGGAACTGGTGGGCCTGGGCGCGGCCAACATCGGCAGCGCCCTCAGCGGCGGCTTCCCGGTGACCGGCAGCATCTCGCGCTCGGCGGTGAACTTCGCGGCCGGCGCCAACACCCAGCTGGCCAGCATCATCACGGCCGCGCTGCTGGCGCTCGCCCTGGTGGCCCCGACCGGCTGGCTGGCGCTGCTGCCGCTGCCGGTGCTGGCGGCGACCATCATCGTCGCGGTGCTCGGCATGCTCGACCTGTCGACCTTGAGCACCTCCTGGCGCTACGACCGCGCCGACGCGGCGGCGCTGCTGGCCACCGGCGCCGGGGTGCTGGTGCTGGGCGTGGAAGCAGGCGTGGTGGTGGGCGTGGCCTTGTCGATGGGGGCGCTGATCTGGCGCGCCAGCCGTCCCCACATCGCCGTGCTGGGCCGTATCAATGGCACCGAGCACTTCCGCAACGTGGACCGCTATTCGGCCGAGACCGCGCCGGGCCTCTTGATGCTGCGCGTGGACGCCGGGCTGTTCTTCGGGAACGTCGAGGCGGTGAACGAACGCATCGAGGACGAACTGGCGGCGCGTCCCGACACGCGCCACCTGGTGCTGGTGCTGTCGGCGGTGAACGCCATCGACACCTCGGCCCTGTTCGGGCTCGGGGAGTTGAACACCTCGCTGCGCCAGCGCGGGGTGCTGCTGCACCTGGCCGAGGTGAAAGGACCTGTCATGGACCGCCTCAAGCACAGCACACTGCTCCAGGCGCTGGGTGGACGCCTGTTCCTGAGCGCCGCCATGGCCTGGGATGAGCTGGCGCCCGGGCCGGCCGCATGACTAGTTCCTGAAAACTAGTTCCCGAAAAGCAACGCTGTATTGACAGCGTATCGACCCGTCATTAGGATTGATCAGGCGCAATATCAAATCAGGTGCGACAGGCTTGGGCCTGGAGCGCACGCGCCGAATCGGATAAGGGCAGGGATGACCCGACATGAGACGCCGGCAACCAGCGTTGCCGTTCGCAGGACAGGCGCGGCGATCGCACTTGCCGCGCTGGCGCCCGCACCGCGCTCGGCGTCTACCAGAAGCGGCTGCCGACCTTGACGCCGAAAGCGAAGGAATTCGGCTTCGGCGCCACCTGGCGTCCCGACGAAGGGCTCGAGCTCGGCCTGTACCATGCCCGCTATCATGCGCGCACCCCGCTGCCTGGCCTGCGCCGCACCCTGCGTCCCGGTGGCCCGGCGCTGCGGCCCGGTGATCCGGACGGACGCAACATGGCGTTTTTCACCGAGTATGCCGAAGGCCTGCGCATCACGGCGGCGACCTTCTCGCGCAAGCGCGCCGGCAGCAGCATCCACGGCGAAGTCTCGTACCGCCCCGCGCTGCCGTTCATGCTGGCGCCGGGCGACGTGCTGCCGCCTTTTCTGAGCGCCACGGCGCCATCGCTGCTGCGGGCGCGCGCCGATGCGGTGCCGCCGGGCGGCATCTTCCATGGTTACGACCTGTATGCGATGTGGCAGGCCCAGGCCGGCGTGCGCCGCGAATGGACCCTGAGCGCGATGGAGCTGGCGTTCGGCGCGGAGGTGGTGGGCAAGCGCGTGCGCGGCCTGCCCGATCCGTCGGTGCTGCGTTACGGGCGCGGGGACAGCTTCGGGGCTGGCGCCGTCCACGGCAACTGCGCGGTGAGCACGCGCGATGCGGCGCGCCAGTGCAGCCTGCGCGGCTACGCGACGCCGCAGGCCTGGGGCTACCGGCTGCGCCTGGATGGGCGGCTGCCACGGCTGGCGCCCGGGCTGGCGGGCAGCGCCAGCCTGCTGTTCGTGCACGACGTGAAGGGATGGTCGGGCGACCTGCTGCTGAACGAGGGGCGCAAGTCCTCCAACCTCGCGCTGCGCTTCGAGTACCGGCAGCGCTATCTGGCGGAGCTGGGCTACCAGCCCTCGTGGGGTGGGGACTACAACGCGGCGGCGGACCGGGATACGGCCTCGATGGCCGTCGGGCTGCGCTTCTAGTGCGTCAAGCGCGGCGGCGTTGCGGCTCGGAGGGATCGCGCGGCGGCGCCAGCTTGATCGGCGCGGCCTGGTCGGGATAGAGCGCCTGGCGGCCCTCGTAGACGGCGGCGATGGCTGCCATGTCCCGCTCAGGGTCGCCGCTCAGCTTCAAGGTATGGACCACGCTGAGCACCTTGGCGCGGTAGTCGATGTAGACCAGCAGCAGGGGCACGTCGGCGGTGGCGGCCAGGTGGTAAAAACCGCTCTTCCAGTGCGGGCGGTAGCTGCGCGTGCCTTCCGGGGTGATGCCGATCCAGCACCAGGACGAGTCGAGCATGGTCTTGGCCAGCTGGCGTGTGGCGCCCATCGAGGCGCGCCGGTCGACGGCGATGCCGCCCCAGTAGCGCATGATGCTCCCCATCGGGCCGCGGAACAGCGAATCCTTGGCGACCCAGCGGAACTTCAAGCCGACCGCCCATTTTCCCAGCAGGCCGACCAGGAAATCCCAGTTCGAGGTGTGCGGATAGACCACGGCGATCCCGTGCGGTCCCGGGAGGGGCTTGAAGTGCACCTGCCAGCCGGCCAGGTTCAGCAGGCGAAGCGCAGTGCGCTGGCCCCAGGTGGGAAGTGCTGCGGGGCGCAGCAGGTGTTCGCTCATCGATTCTCCGTCGCGGTTCAAACGCTTTTTTTCGGGCAGCTTTTGTGTTCTACCGGAAAAATAAGCGTCGAATTCTATAGCGAGCTGGAGCGAGGAACAAGCGAAAAAGCTGGTGCCAGACATGAGGTGTGGTTATGATGCCGCTAGTTTTTCGCCAATATTGAAGAGTATTTAACAGATGGATATCACGATTTACCATAATCCGCGCTGCGGCACCTCGCGCAACACCCTGGCAGAGATCCGCGCAGCCGGCCATGAACCGCGGGTGGTCGAGTACCTGTCGGCGCCGCCCGCCCGCGAACAGCTCGCAGCGATGATTGCCGCGGCCGGCCTGAGCCCGCGCGAGGCCGTGCGCAGCAAGGAAGCCCTGTTCGCTGAACTCGGCCTGGACCAGCCCGGCGTCGACGACGCCGCCTTGCTCGATGCGATGGCGGCGCATCCGATCCTGATCAACCGTCCCTTCGTGGTCACGCCGAAGGGTGTGCGCCTGTGCCGGCCTTTCGAGCTGGTGCACGAGATTCTTTAAGCACAGGCCTTACTGCGCACCCGGCGCCGGCCCGCCTGTCGGTTCCGAGTCGGTATACGGCACCGCGCCGATATCGATCGGCCGCCGCGGCCGCAGCGCGACCGCATCGCCGGCATCCGGCGGCAGGCCCTTGCCGATTGCCGGCGAGCCCGGCTGGAGCCGGAAGTCGGGCGTGGCGAGCGCCCGGCTGTAGTCGGCGAACAGCGGCGCCGCGGCCACGGTGCCGCTGTGCCGGCGTCCCGCCGAGAGCTTCCAGTCGCCGCCGGCGTTCTGGTACACCAGGTTGTTGCGGTAGCTGATGTTCTGGCCGGTCGCACCCTGTTCCATGATGCCGTGGCCGTTGTCGTAGACGATGTTGTTCGCCGTGTGCGTATGGTCGTTGGGCCCCGTGCTGTGATAAAAGTCGCCGCCGCCGACCACGATGCCTGTGCCGCAGCCGACCACCGTGTTGCCGCGGATCGTTACCTTGCTGGCGTCGTGCCACAGGTGGATGCCGGCGCCCGATGTCCGGTAGATGATGTTGTCGCGCACGCTGGCGGTGGTGCTGACGTAGATGCCGTGCATGTAGCGGCACTCGGGCGGACCGATGTCGTGCACATTGTTGCCGACCACTTCGGCGTCGCTGCCCTTGTAGTAGCTGTCGACGCCGATGCCGGCTCCGCCCTTGGCCTCGCAGGGCACGTCGTTGCCGATGTGGTGGATGTGGTTGTGGTGGATGCCATTGTGCGAGCCGCCGTTGTAGATGCCGCTCAGCCACTTCATGCCGCTCTGGTACTGTCCGCCGTCGATCTCGAAGCCGATGATGTCGAGGTAGTTGGCGCGGTTGTCCCAGGCCGCCGGCTGGCGCGAGTCGAGCGGCGGCACCAGGCGCGCGCCGCCGCGCTCGGTCGATTCGAAGACGATGCGCGCCTCCGCCGTGCCATGGGTATTGGTGCGTATCCCGCCGAAGTAGGTGCCGGGCGCGACGTGCACCGTGGTGCCGGGGGTGACGGCCTGGGCGGCGCGGGTGAGTGTGCGGAAGGGTTCGTCGCGGGTGCCCGGGTTGCTGTCCGAGCCGGATGGCGCCACGTACAGGTGCGTGCGTACCAGTTCGGGAATCACGAGGTCTTCCTGGCCGGGCTCGCGCAGGCGACAGCCGGACAGCACCGTGGCGCCAAGCAGGATGAAGAGCAGGGCGGCCAACAGCGGGCGTTTGGCGGGCCAGACGGCGACGAACGGGTAATGGCGCATCTCTCTCTCGTGGCAACGGACGTGACGGAGTCAGTTTGACCCAGCACAAGCGGGAGGGAGGCCGGTTGTCTCAAGGTCTACTTTGAGGACACTCAACACGCCGCATCGGCTCTTCGGCGATCAAGAGGCCTGCACGACGGCCGGCATGTAGGTGTCGATGAACTCGGCCGGCATGCGGCGCGGGCGACCGCTGCTGATCTCGATGCAGACCAGGTCCCAGCACCCGCGCAGGACGGTGGCGCCGTCGCTGTCGCGCAGCAGCTGGAAACGGCGCTGCATCGCGAGCTTGCCGTCGCCGGCGACCAGCCAGGTGGCCAGGCTCAGCGACTCGCCCAGCAAGGTCGGCAGCAGGTAGTCGTATTCTCCGCGCCGGATCGCCATCGCGCGGTCGAGGCGGCGGTAATCGTCCAGCGACAGGCCGAGCTGTTCGGAATGGGCCCAGCCGGCCTGCTCGCACCAGCGCACGTAGACGGCATTGTTGGTGTGGTTCAGGCCGTCGATGTCGCCGGCTTGCGGCGTGACGGGCAGGGTGTAGGGGCGCGGGTAATCCCAGTCCAATGTGGCCTCGTGATACAAAAACGGTTTGGGCGGCATGCGGCCGCGACACCGTCATTGTACGGCCCGGCGCCGGGCCGGGTGTCTTGACGCCTCACGCGTCCCAATCGAGCTCGACCAGCAGTGCCTGGTGATCCGAGCCCTGTTCGCTGGCGTCCACCCGCACGCGGCGCACCCGCTCGGCCAGGTCGGCGCTCGCGAACACGTAGTCGAAAGTAAAGGGAGCGCAGGCTTCCGGACTGGCGTCGTGCAGGCCCACGGTGGGCGCGTGGCGCCGTCCCGGCTGGGCCAGCTGCCAGCAGTCGCGCCAGGGATGGACGCAGTCGCCGAGCGGCGCCAGCAAGCGCTGGTGTTCGGGCGAGCCCGGCAGCATGTTGAAGTCGCCGGCCAGCAGGGCCGGCATGGCGCGCGGCGGCACCGCGAAGGGCCCGCGGCCCGGGGCCGGGGGATTGGCCGCATGCAGGCTGGCTTCGCGGTGCAGGTCGCGCAGGCGCTCGACCTGGGCCATGCGCTGGCGCTGCGAGAAGTACTCGAGGTGCACGGCGACGACCCGCAGCGGCCCGCCGGGCGCCGCCACCGTCAGTTCGAGTGCGGTGCGCGGCATGCTCATGACCTCGGGCTCGGATGGCCAGGGCAGGGAGTGGCGCAGGGCCTGCAGGACCGGATGGCGCGAGAACACCATCATGCCGAAGCGGCGGCGCGCAGCATCGGCGGCGTCGGGAGCGGCGGTGTCGCAGGCGATGGCCTCGAAGCCGGTATAGCCGGGCAGGCGCTCGCGCAGCATGGCGAACTGGTCTTCGGCGCCCGCCGTATAGCCGCTCGAAACTTCTTGCACACAAAGCATGTCAAAACTGCAAAACCGGTCGAGGCATGCGATGATACGGTCGAGATCTGTCTTGCCGTCCGGGCTGCGGCCGGACTGGATATTCCAGGTGACGAGCTTGAACATGGTGGTCCTTTCTGTGGACCCACAGGCTAACTGTCGGGGCGGCGCGGACGTTTGAAGAAGCTCAGGCGTGCGGGATACTGAAGGAGTGTGAATGTTTACGATGATCCTGCTGCTCTATCTGCAGCAGCACCGCGATGTGAGCCTGGAGAGCACCAGCCTGCGTGGAACTTTCCAGACGAAAAAAGCATGCGAGGCGGCCGCGCTGCGGGCGCGCGGGCCCTTGCCGACGCCGGATGGCTATGCGGCGGCCTGGCACGACGCGATGTGCATCCCGATCAACCGCGGCGTCACCGTCAACGAGGGCAAGCCGGTCGACCTGGGCAAGCTGCTGCAGGGGCGCCCGCCGGTGGTGTGCGAAGGGACCGGGGCCTGGCGCCGGGTCCAGGAATTGTGCGCGCCCGCGGCGGGCGGCAAGCGCGGCAAGCGCTGAGCGGGCAGGCCGGCGTCGTTTCAGTCGCGCTTCCAGTCCCCATGGCCCGGACAGCGGATCAGCCCCGCGGCGCCTCCGCCGCCGGCGCTGTCGAACTGGGTGGCCCCGCCGCCGTTCGCGCCGCCGATCTGCGGGCGTACGCTGCCGCCCGTGCGGCACCATACCTTGCCGCCCTGGCGGAAACGGTAGATGACCTGGCCGTCGGGTGCGGTATAGGTTTCGCTGCTCAAGCCGCGACTGCTGTCCTTGTGGGCAGCCTCGAGCGCCTGCCTGAAGCGTCCCATCGGCGTGTCGGCGACTTCCGGCACGCCGGACTTCCCCTTGCGCATCTCGCGGTCGATGATGACGGCGTCGCGTTTCGCGCGCCCGACCATCGCGTCGAGTGCGGATTCAGCCGGAACGGATGGGGCCGTGATGGCGAAGGGATCGGCGGCCGTTGCCGGTATTTCCTGTGGCGGAGTAACGGGTTCCGGCTCGGGCGACGTGCCTGTATCTGCAGCCTCGCTACGCGCGCGTCGCGTCTTGGGCATAGCAGGGCGTGGAAGCGGCGGTTCCGAACGGATCCGCGGGAGCTGAGGTGAAGGCGGCGGCAAGGGAATCAGGTTGATAAGCCGTTCTGCGCGAGCATCTGGCGCTGGCGGATGCGCGATCCGCCAGCTCCAGGCCAGCAGCAGGTGGACGCCCAGCGTGGCCGCCAGGGGCCAGCCGGGCCTGCTGCGTGGGTAGACCGTCACTATCGTCGATTACGCCTTCGGTGCGGTCAATGCCTTCTTGATCGCCACACAGCGCTGGTCTTCCTGCAGCGTGTCGAGCAGCGAGCGGCGGGTGCCGGCCGACAGGTCCTTCATGGTGTCGGCGGCGCGCTGCAGGCGCTGGACGCTTTGCGGCGTGCAGCCGGTCGGGATCATCGTACCCGCATAGGTGCGCATGAAGACGGGACCGGCCGCCTTGTCGATCGCCGGCAGCTTGGCCAGGCGCTCGCTTGCCGTCTGCTCGGCCAGCTTGTGCTGCTCGACCGGATACATGGCGCCCATCGCGGTGCGGATGCGCGAGAACGGCAGCTTGGTCTTCAGGTCTTCCACCGTGCCCAGCCACTCGCTCTTGACCTTCGGATCCGGACGCACCACGGTCGCGGCGAGCGCTGCGCCCTGGCCGGTGTCGGACTTGTCGCGTGCCTGCTCGGCTTCGACCAGTCCGGCCGCGCCGGGGACGTTGAAGCGGTTCAGGCGATTGATGATGGCCCAGCGCTGGTCCTGGCTGATGTTCAGGCCTTCGGTGCCCTTACCTTCGAGCATGCCGGCCAGGCGCGCCAGCGCTTCCGAGCTGCTCGCCAGGCCCATGTAGGTGCCGAACCAGCGACGCTGGAAGGCGTCGTTGCCGCGGCTAGCCACCACGCCTTGCCAGGCCATGTCTTCCAGCGCCTTGCCGGTCTTCTCCGCGTAGGCGCGTTGTGGACCATCCTTGAGGCCCATGGCGTCGAGGTAGTACTTCGAGTAGCCGACCTTGCCCAGCACGTCGCCCAGCAGGGTGTAATCCTTCTCCTGCGGCGCGTTGGCGAGCGCCACGTCGATGAATTCGTTGAGCGGCAGCTTGGCGTCGCGCACGCCGTCCCACAGGGCCTGCCACAGCATGGCGCGCAGCAGCGGGTCTTCCACGCCGCCCAGGGTAGTACGGGCGGTCTCGAAAGAGCGCTTGTCGAGGTTGACCTTCACGAAGCCCCAGTCCTGGTAGTTCGGGTACACCAGGTCGGGGCAGGCGCTGCCGACCATGCCGGCGACACTGGTCTTCGCGCCGGAGTAGGTCACCGGCACGTTCTTGGCCAGCACCAGCTTGCCGTTCTCGCGCTTGAAGGCGCCTACCTGCACGCGCTGCTCGCGCAGGGTCGGCAAGGCCTTGCTCGGCGCGGTCTGGGCCAGCGAGAAGTTGCTGATTTTTCCGTTCGAGCAGCTGTAGTTGGCGGTGATGGTGTTCACGCCGGCCTGGTACAGCCATTCCTGGCTCCACTTGGACAGGTCGCGGCCGGCCGCTTCGCCCAGACTCTTGATGAAGTCGTCGAGCGTGGCGTTCTGCCAGGAGTATTTCACCAGGTAGTTGTGCACGCCCTTGCGGAAGGTTTCCTCGCCTAGCATGTGGCGCAGCTGCTTCAGGGTCGACGCGCCTTTCGAATAGGTGATGGCGTCGATGTTGTCGAAGGCGTTGCTTGATGAGGGCACCGGCACCTCGATCGGGTGGGTCGAGACCTTCTGGTCCATGGTGTAGGCGCCCTGCTTGTCTTCCTGGTAGAAGGCCTGCCAGGCGTCCTTGAATTCGGTGGCTTCGGCGGTGGCCAGGGTCGCCATGAAGGACGCGAAGCTCTCGTTCAGCCACAGGCCGTTCCACCACTTCATGGTCACCAGGTCGCCGAACCACTGGTGCGCCATCTCGTGCATGATGACTTCGGCCAGGCGCATCTTCTGCGCCGGGGTCATCTCGGCCTTGTACAGGAAACCGGCTTCGGCGAAGGTGATCGCGGCGGCGTTCTCCATGGCGCCGTACAGGAAGTCAGGCACCAGGAGCTGGTCGTATTTCTCGAACTGGTAAGGGATGCCGTAGTAGTTGTCGAAGAACTCCAGGCCGGCCTTGGTGTAGCGGAACCAGTCGGCCGGGGTCACCTGCTTGGCCACCGACTGGCGCGCGAACAGGCGCATCGGATACTTGCCGCTCTTGTCTTCCCAGACCTGGTAGGGACCGGCGTGCAGGGAGAAGTTGTAGGGGCTGAGCTTCCTGGTCTTGGGGAAGGTCCAGCGCTTGCCGCCGGTCGCTTCCGCGATGTTGGATTCACGGGTGGTGGTGACCACGTGCCAGTCGCTTGGGGCGTTCACGGTGACGGTGTAGGTGGCCTTCAGGTCGGGCTGGTCGAACACGGCGAACATCTGGTGCGCGGCGGCCGGCTCGAAGTGCGAATAAGTATAGACCCGGTTATCGACTGGGTCGACCATGCGGTGCAGGCCTTCGCCGTTGGTGCTGTGCGGACGCTCGTAGCTGATGGTGACGGTGTTGCGGCCCTTGGCCAGGTGTTCCGGCGCCAGGGTGACGAACCAGTTGTTATAGCGGGTCGGGACCTGCTTGCCGTTGATGCTGACCGACTTGACGGTCGCCTTGTCGAGGTCGATGGTCAGGGCCGAGTCGGTGTCCTTGAGGTCGAAGCTGACGGTGGTGGTGCCGGTGAAGTTTTCCTTGCCGGTGAGCGTGAAATCGAGCACGTAGTCCACGTTCGACACGCGGCTTGACCTGGCCATGGCGTCGGCTTCCGAGAGGTAGGCGTTCTCGGCGCGCGCAGCGCCGCCAACTGCGGGCGCAGCACTTGCGGCGTTGAAGACGAAAGCGGAAGCGATGGCGAATGCCATGGCGCGGGGGGCGAAGTGTTTCACGTGGTCTCCTGGGACAGCGCAGGCTCGGTGCGCGATAAAAATAATCGCGCAAGAATAGCATGAGCGGGGTGTCGTTTACACCACATACATATACGAAAACAAAACGTACGTACGGGTGCGGAGCGAAGCGTGCCGCACAAACAAAAACGGGTTCCCGCGAAGGGGAACCCGTTTCGGTGGACGACGGCCGAATCAGTTCAGCGTCGGGTAGTCGGTATACCCCTCCGGTCCCGAGCCATAGAACAGCTCCGGCCGCGGCTGGTTCAGCGGCGCATCCTGTTTCAGGCGCTTCGGCAGGTCAGGATTGGCGATGAACCACACGCCGAAGGCCACCGCGTCGGCCGCGCCCGACTCGATCAGCTGCTGCGCGCTTTCCTTGGTCAGCTTTTCGTTGGCGATGTAGACGCCGCCGAATTCCTTCTTCAGGTGCGCGCCCAGGCTGTCGCCGCCGACGGCTTCGCGCGAGCAGATGAAGGCGATGCCGCGCTTGCCGAGTTCGCGCGCGACGTAGCCGAAGGTCTCGCGCGGGCTGGAGTCGCCCATGTCGTGCGAATCGCGGCGCGGCGCCAGGTGCATGCCGACGCGGTCGGCGCCCCACACCTCGATGCAGGCGTCGGTCACTTCGAGCATCAGGCGGGCGCGGTTCTCGACCGAGCCGCCATACTGGTCGGTGCGCTGGTTGGTAGAGTCCTGCAGGAACTGGTCAAGCAGGTAGCCGTTGGCGCCGTGGATCTCCACGCCGTCGAAACCGGCCTTTTTCGCGTTCTCGGCGCCCTTGCGGTATGCCGCGACGATCGCCGGGATCTCATGGGTTTCGAGCGCGCGCGGGGTGGCATAGTCGCGCATCGGACGCAGCAGGCTCACGTGGCCCTTCGGTTGAATCGCGGACGGCGCGACCGGCAGCTGGCCGTCGAGGAAGTGCGGGTCCGAGATGCGGCCCACGTGCCACAGCTGCAGGACGATGCGTCCGCCTGCCTTGTGCACGGCGTCGGTGACGATCTTCCAGCCTTCGACCTGTTCGTCCGACCAGATGCCCGGGGTGTCGGCATAGCCCACGCCCATCGGGGTCACGGCGGTGGCTTCCGACAGGATCAGGCCGCTTGATGCGCGCTGCACGTAGTATTCGGCCATCATCGCGTTCGGCACGCGACCGCCGCCGACGGCGCGCGAGCGGGTCAGCGGCGCCATGATGATGCGGTTCGGCAGTTCGAGTGCGCCTACTTTGATCGGGTCAAACATTGTTGCCATCGTTGGAGTACTCCTAAAGTCCGTCGTTCAGTTGATCGAGGAAGGCCTGGATGACCTCCTCGTTTCGCTGGAAGAAGATGAACTGCCCGACGCGCCGCGTGCTCACCAGCCCTGCCTTGTGCAGGGTCGCCAGGTGCGCCGAAACCGTCGATTGCGACAGCTTGGCGCGCTGGTCGATCAGCTTGCAGCACACGCCCATGTCGAGCGGGTGCTCCTGCTCGGCGAAATGCTGCTGCGGATCCTTCAGCCAGTGCAGGATCTGGCGCCGCACCGGATTGGCCAGGGCCTTGTGGATCGCGTCGATGTCCATGAGTTCTTCCCTTATTTGCAACATCTATCGGGTTCTTTCGATCCGAATATCGTCATCTTACGATATATCGGAAAACCCTGCTGGCGACGGCTTCATCAGGGTTGTGCTTATTCCCGGCCGAAGCGCGGGTTCGGGCGGGTCAGGTAGTACCACTCCGAGTTGGCATTGGCCTTGGCATCCGGGAACAGGATGCGGCCGCTGAACTCGGCCACCACCTTGCTGCCGTCGGCACGCACGCCGATCTCGTCGCCCTCGTTCACGGGATCGAAACTGGCCCAGGCGCGGCTGAACGCGTCGTCGGCGTGCAGCTTGTCGTGCACCACGACCATCGACAGGGCTTCCATCTCGTCGAAGGGCACCGGCTCCGGATCGGGCGCCGCGATCAGCTCCAGGTGCGCCAGCGTGTTCATGATGGCGCGGTAGGCCACTTCCGGCGCGGTCGGATCGACGTGCTGGCCGCATTCGAGCGTGAGCGCGTAGCCGCCCGTGGTGCGCATGTATTCGGTAGTGCCGACGCCGTAGCGCAGCACGGTTTCCAGTTCGTCGGCATTGCGGCTGCGGCGCTTGACGCCGTCGCCGTAGGCGGCCAGCCAGCCGTCCACGAAGCGCTTCACGCCCAGGCGGCGCGCCCATGCGCGTTCCTTCTCGGCGTGCTGGAAGGGCTGCAGGGTGCCGTCGTTGTTGAGCGGGCCGACCATCACGAAAGGCTGGCCGCCGGTCGCATTGAAGGAGTGCAGGTCGAGCAGCACGTCATGCTGGGCGAGCAGGGGGCACAGCCAATTGGCGATCTGGTCCTCGAAGTCCTGCGGGTCGTTTTTCGGGAACAGGTTGCGGTTCAGGTTGCGGTCGCCATTGCGGGTGTTCTGCTCGTAGGCCTTCGGGTTCACGATCGGCACGAAGGTCACGCTGCCGGCCGCGATGTGCAGGCGGCCGCAGTCGATCTCTTCCATCACGCGGCGGATGGCGATGGTGCCGCAGACTTCGTTGCCATGGGTCGCGCCCATGATGATGACGCGCGGGCCCGGCTGCAGGCCGGTGTAGTTGACGGACTTGAATTGGTACTGGCTCTGGGGATTCATGCGGTGCTGATCCGGGAAAAGGGAGTGGAAGGTTTCGGGTGCCGACATTTTATCGGCAAACAGTGGCGGATGCCGAAGGGCCGTGGCATGATCCGCAACTTCATCACCAGAACGGCCAGCATGTCCACCATCTCCACCCGCATCCACGGCCTCGACACCTTGCGTGCGCTCGCCGTGACGCTGGTCGTCCTGCACCATTACGTGCTGTTCGTCAGCGATGCGCCGACCTTCGGCTGGGTGGGCGAGGTCGGCTGGGTCGGGGTCGACCTGTTCTTCGCGCTGTCCGGCTACCTGATCGGCAACCAGATCTTTGCAAGCTTGAAGAGCCCGGGCGGTTTCTCGCTGAAGCACTTCTATGCGCGCCGCCTGCTGCGTACCTTGCCGAACTACTGGGTGGTGCTGGCCCTGTACTTCCTGTGGCCGGCCTTCCGCGGCGACGCGCCCTTGCTGCCGCTGTGGGAGTACGCGACATTCATTCAGAACTTCGCACTGGAGCCGGGCAGCGCCTTCTCGCACTCCTGGTCGCTGGCGATCGAGGAACAGTTTTATATGCTGCTGCCGGCCGTGGCCTTGCTGGGCATCCTGTTCGGCGGCTCGCTGCGCCTGGCCTGGACGGGGATCGCGCTCGCCTTCATTGCCGGCATGCTGATCCGCGCCGAGCTGTGGCAGGAGATGGCGGGACAGAACTATAAGCTTTACTTCTATTTTAAGTACATTTATTACTCAAGCTTATGCAGGTATGACGAGCTGCTGGCCGGCGTGGCGCTGGCGCTACTGCGCAACCACCACGCCGGGCTCTGGGCGCGCCTGACCCGGCATGGCAACCTGATGGGCGTGCTGGGCCTGCTTTCATGTGGGGTGGCGTTCTGGTTCTTCCTCGACGATCGCTACGGCTTCGGCATCACCGTGTTCGGTTTTCCATTGATGGCGCTGGGCTTCTCGCTGCTGATTGTCGCGGCGGTGTCGGAGCATTCTCTGCTGCGCGGCCTGCGGGTGCCCGGCGCCGGCGCGCTGGCGCTGTGGTCCTACGCGATCTACCTGCTGCATAAACCGGTGTGCGTGATGGCGGCGAAGTGGCTGAAGGGGCAGGGATACGGCGCCGAGCATCCGCTGACGATCACGGCGCTGCTGATCCTGTCGGTCCTGAGCGGCTGGCTGCTCTACAAGCTGGTGGAGACGCCCTTCATGCTGCTGCGCGAGCGCTACGTGCCGAGCAATGCGGCACGGCCGGGCATGCTCAGCCCCGCGCCTCGATGACGCCAAACGCCGCCGGCGCATCCGCCAGGTAGGCCAGGATGGCATTGGCCTGCACCTGCGGCTCGTAGCCCGAGGTGTCGCGAATCGCCTGGCGCAGCCCCGGCACGGTCTCCACCGTATGCGGGCTGCGGTAGGCCGCCACCAGGAGCGCCGCCAGGTCGACGGGCGCCCCCTGGCCGCGGCGCAGGCGCCCCTCGATGATGCCCAGCAGGGTGCGCTGCATGCGCGGCGTGGGATTGAGGATTTCCCCGAACAGGGAAGGGGTGTTGACGATGGCCTCGCACATGCGCTGCTCGATCGCGTCGGGTTTCAGGTCCGAGGGGATGTCGAAGTAGGCCTTGTTCCAGCGGGTGCGCGCGTAGGCATGGCCGGGCGGGAAGGAATCGGCCGTCTCGAAGCCGAGCGCGCGGCTGGCGCGTGCGAGCAGGTCGGCAACGGTGTCGATCAGGGGCATAAAAAAACGGGATGAACGTGCGTCATCCCGTCAGTGTAGCAGGCGGCAATGGCGGGCTGCAAAGCCTCAGGCTGCAAACCGCCCCGCCCGGAAATCGTCGAAGGCCTGGTACAGCTCTTCGGTGGTGTTCATCACGAATGGGCCGTGCTGCGCGATCGGCTCGTTCAGCGGACGCCCCGCCAGCAGGATCAGCCGGGTCGGCTCGATCGCCTTGATGCGCACGCCGTCGGCGCCCGCGGCATTGTCCAGCACCGCCATGCGCGTCTTGCCCACGCCCTTGCCCTCGACCACCGCTTCGCCCCGGTACACGTAGAGAAAAGCGTTGTGCCCCTGCGGGATCGGCTGCTCGAAGATGACGCCGGCCGGGATCTCGATGTTGAGGTACAGCGGCAGGGTATGCTCGCGCTGCACCGCGCCCTTCACGCCGTGGGTCTCGCCGGCGATCACCTGCACGGTCACGCCGGCATCAACGGTGAAGCACGGCACTTCCTCGGTCGGGATGTCGCGATACCACGGGTCCATCATCTTGTCCTTGGCGGGCAGGTTGAGCCACAGCTGGAAGCCTTCCATCAGGCCCTCGTCCTGCTCCGGCATCTCGGAGTGGATCACGCCTCGGCCGGCCGTCATCCACTGCACGCCGCCATTGGTCACCAGGCCCTCGTTGCCGGCGCTGTCGCGGTGGCGCATGCGGCCGTTGAGCATGTAGGTCACGGTCTCGAAGCCGCGGTGCGGGTGCTCCGGGAAGCCGGCGATGTAGTCGCCCGCCTTGTCGCTGCCGAAGGCGTCCAGCATCAGGAAGGGGTCGAGGCGGCGCTGCAGGGAACCGGTCAGCACGCGGTTGATCTTCACGCCCGCGCCGTCCATCACGAACTGGCCCTGGATCAGGCGTTCGACCCCGCGCGATTTCACGATTGCTGCGGTGTTGGTCAACTCGGTCATGCTGTTCTCCTCGTGTGTCGATCGGTTGCGCGCCGCCTGCCGGCGGCGCGATTCTACGTCATGGGTTACGCCAGCGCCGCTTCCACAGCCTCGTTGGCTGCCTGCTGGCCCTTGGCCGCCGCCTCAGGACCCATGTTCAGGCCCGACGAGTAGATGAAGGTGTGGTCGGTCATGCCCAGGAAGTTCAGCAGCATGCGGATGTGCGGCACCTGCGGGTCGGCTTCCACCGGATACACGCCGCCACGGGCGGTGGCAACGTAGACCTTCTTGTTCTTCAGCAGGCCTTCCGGACCGGTCTCGGTATAGCGGAAGGTCACGCCGGAGCGGGCGATTGCGTCGAACCAGTTCTTCAGCTGCACCGGCATGCCGAAGTTGTACATCGGGGCGCCGATCACGATCACGTCGGCGGCCTGGGCCTCAAGGATCAGGGCGTCGTCCAGGGCCACGCGGGCCGACTGCTCGGCACTACGCTGGTCCGCCGGGGTGAACAGGGCGCCGACGGCTGCACCGTCGAGCACCGGGTGCGGCTGGGCGCCGAAATCACGGTGCACGACTTTCGCGTCCGGGTTGCCGGCAACCAGTTTGTTCACGATGAGATTGGTGACGCGGGTGGATTCCGAATCCTTGCCACGGACGCTGGAGGTGATTTGCAGGATATTCATATTCTGTGTCCCTTCATTCCAAGAATGTTTGTCGATGGAGACACTTTAGCGGTTCCAAAATCGTTGCGAAAGACAGTAGAATGGATAACATTATCCTACTGGTGGAACAATCATGGAAGTCGAACCGAATGACCTGCTGCTGTTCGCCCGGATCGTCGAGGCCGGCAGCTTCAGCCGCGCCGCCGAGCGCGTCCAGCAGCCCAAATCGACCGTCTCGCGCCGCATCGCACTGCTGGAGCAGAAGCTGGGCGAGCGCCTCCTGCAGCGCACCACGCGCAAGCTGGTGGTGACGGAATTCGGCGCCAGCCTGCTAGAACACGCGCGCAAAGTGGCGGAAGAGGTGGAGGCGGCCGGCGCCCTGGCCCAGCACCGCCAGCAGGAACCGAGCGGCAAGCTGCGCATGTCCCTGCCGGGCGACTTCGCCAATATCGGCCTGCAAGAGGTGATCGCGCGCTTCATCGCGCGCTACCCCGAGGTGTCGCTGGAGATGGACCTGTCGCCGCGCCGGGTCGACCTGATCGCCGAGGGTTACGACATCGCGATCCGCATGGGGGAGCTGCCGGACGACGCTTCGCTGAACGCGCGCCCGATCAACCTCGAACACTGGGGCCTGTATGCCTCGCCCGCGTACGTGGCCCGGCACGGCTTGCCCGAGCATCCCGACGACCTGCTGCAGCACGACCTGCTGTGCATGCTGAGCCGCTACGGCGGCGCGACGCCCTGGGTGCTCACCCGCGGCAAGCTGCGCTGGGAACGGCAAGTGCCGGCGCGCCTCACCGCCAATTCGCCCGAGCTGCTGGCGCGGCTGGCGTCGCGCGGCGCCGGCATCGCGGCCAGCTCGCTGACCTTCGCCGGTCCCTACCTGCAGACGGGTGAGCTGGTGCGGGTCCTGCCGGAATGGGAACCGCCGACCACCCAGGGCTGGGCGGTCTTTCCGGGCCGCCGCCTGATGCCGGCCAAGACCCGGGCCTTCCTCGACCTGATGGAAGAGAAATGTACGGAAGTCGGCGAGCGAACGCCGAGCGTGATCAGCGAGGATGGTTTCCCATCACCTCGCCCAGGCGCACCAAGCGCTCCGGCGCCCACTCGCCGTTGAAGGAGATCGTCCCCTTCTTGAAGAGCATGACGACGGTGGAGCCGAGCAGGAAGCGGCCCATCTCTTCGCCTTTCTTCAGCACGACAGGGTGCGCATCGTAATTCCATTCGCAGATGCGCGGCATGCGCGGCGGATTCACCACGCCGTGCCAGCTGGTGGCCATGCTGCCGACGATGGTGGCGCCCACCAGGGTCATCACGAAGGGGCCATGTTCTTCCGACTCGAAGACGCACACCACGCGCTCGTTGCGGGCGAACAGGCCCGGCACGCCGCGCGCCGTGGTCGGGTTCACCGAGAACAGCTTGCCCGGCACGTAGATCATGCGCGTCAGGCGGCCGTCGCAGGGCATGTGGATGCGGTGGTAGTCCTTCGGGCTCAGGTAGAGGTTGGCGAAGTGGCCGTGCTGGAAATGGGCTGCCAGCGTCTCGTCGCCGCCCACCAGCTCCGCGCTGGTGAATTTATTTCCCTTGGCCTGGAAGATGTGGTGGTCGTCGATGTCGCCGAACTGGCTGATCGCGCCGTCCACCGGGCACACGAAATCGGCATTCGCCAGCGGCCGCGCGTCGCTGCGCAGCGGGCGGGTGAAGAACTCGTTGAAGCTGCTGTAGCTCGCGATGTCCGGGTTCGCCGCCTCGTCCATGTTGACGCCGTACTTGCCGACGAACCAGCGGATCAGGCGCGTGGTCATCGCGCCGCCCTTGGCGCCGGCGACGCGGCCGGCGAAGTTGGTCAGCGCCGTCTTCGGCATCACATATTGGGGCAGGACTTTTAGACGGGACACTTGGATGGGCCTCTCGGTTTGAAAACGATCGCGCATTATACGGGCTTCACATACGGGAATGCATGTTTATCGCCTGCCAACAGTGTACTCCAGTGCTCGTATGGACGGCGTATGCGAGAAAAATAGTTGCAGCATGCATATTCGATTCTTGGAGACAGGCTGAATTGCTTCTGGGACAATTGCGATTCCTATCACTTTCGAAGTATTCAATGTCCCCCGTATCCCGTTCCTTCCGTTTGACCGTGCTCGCCGCCGCGATCAGCCTGTGCCTCCCGGTCCTCAGCGCCTCCGCGCAGGATACCAAGACTCCGGCGCCGGCCGCTGCGACCAAGGCGGAGCCGGCCAGGAAGATCACCCAGGTCGAGGTGAAGGGCACGCTTGATACCTATGACCCGCGGCGCGACGACACCGCCACCAAGGTCGTGGTCAGCAGCGAAGAGATCACCAAGTACGGCGACACCAATGTGCTGGACGTGCTCAAGCGCGTGCCCGGCATCACCGTCAATTCTTCCAACGGCCGCGGCGGCGAGATCCGCATGCGCGGCCTGGGCGCGGGCTATACCCAGATCCTGGTGAACGGCGAACGCGCGCCGGCCGGCTTCTCGATGGACTCGCTGGCGCCGGACTCGATCGAGCGCATCGAGGTGCTGCGCGCCGCCAGCGCCGAGTTCTCGACCCAGTCGGTGGCCGGCACCATCAACATCATCCTGAAGCGCTCGGTGAAGAACCGCCTGCGCGAACTGAAGCTGGCGGCCCAGGGATCGAGCAACGGCTACGGTCCGAACGCCAACCTGCAGATGTCGGACCGCATTGGTGGCTTCTCGTACTCGATCTCGGCCAACGCGATGAAGGACCGCTTCGAGTTCGAGTCCACCGGCGAGGAACGCGGCGTGGCGCCGAATGGCGAGGTCACCATGCTGCGCACCATGGTGCTGCCGCAGAAGGGCGAGATGAGCGTCATCAACCTGAGCCCGCGCCTGAACTGGACGCTCGGCCAGGACAATACCCTGACTTCGCAGACTTTCATCAACCAGCACCGCTTCCAGAACCGCTTCAGCCAGCCGACCACGACCCTGATCGGCCCGGCGCCACCGTTCCCGACCCTGGCCAACGCCTTCGAGGCGAAGAACCGGTTCCTGCGCTCCGACCTCTCCTGGGCGCGCAAGTTCGAGTCCGGCGCCAAGCTCGACCTGAAGGTGGGGGCACAGGCCATGGAGAACGACAGCACCTCGCACCGCACGGCCGCAACCGGCGCCGGCGTGCCGCTGCTGGACACCACCAGCCTGCTCGAGGGCCGCGACCGCGGCGTCAACTCCACCGGCAAGTACAGCCGCAGCATCGAGAAGGGCCACACCTTCGCCTTCGGCTGGGACGGCGGCGTCGACACCCGCGACGACGAGCGCAAGGACATCAACCGCGTGCGGGTGAGCGGCAACGTCCCGGCCTACGAAGTCTCGGAAGCGCGGGTCAAGCGCCTGGCCATGTTCGCGCAAGACGAATGGAACATCACCCCGGCCTGGTCGATGTATCTGGGCGCTCGCTGGGAAGGCATCCGCACCCGCGTCACCGGCAATACCTTCGAGCGCGGCGAATCGAGCTCCAACGTGTGGAGCCCGATCATGCAGACCCTGTACAAGATTCCGGGTAAAAAAGGCGACCAGGTGCGCCTGGCCCTGACCCGCACCTACAAGGCGCCGGGCGTGGGCAGCCTGACCCCGCGCCGCCAGGTCAGCGAGAACAACAGCTCGACCGAACCGGATTACCGCGGCAACCCGAACCTGAAGCCGGAACTGGCCTTCGGCATCGACGCCGCCTGGGAGCACTACTGGGCCGAAGGCGCGCTGCTGTCGGTGAGCGTGTCGCAGCGCCGCATCAGCGATTTCACCCGCAACCTGACCTATTTCGACGGCGAGCGCTGGATCCAGACTCCGAGCAACCAGGACAGCGCTACGACGCGCTCGCTGGAGATCGAGACCAAGTTCCCGCTCAAGGCGGTCATGAAGGAAGCGCCGGCGGTCGACCTGCGCGCCAGCGTCAACCGCAACTGGTCGCGCGTGGAATCGGTGCCGGGCCCGAACAACCGCCTCGACCAGCAGACCCCACTGACGGTCAACCTGGGCGCCGACTACAAGGTGGGCGCCCTGACCACCGGCGGCAGCTTCGCCTACCGCCGCGGCGGTCCGGTGCGGGTGTCGACCAACCAGCGTGCCTACGTGATCCCGCGCCGCGAGCTGGACATGTACGCACTGTGGAAGTTCGACCCCCAGCGCCAGCTGCGTTTCGCGGTCAGCAACATGACCAGCCAGGACTTCATCAATGAGAACACCTACGAGGACGCACGCTTCGGTTCTCAGACCCGCCGCTTCGTGTTCCCGCAGGGGGTGCGCTACCGCCTGACCTATGAATTGAAGTTCTGACAGGCGCTCGATCTGACCCAAACCCGGCCTCTGCGCCGGGTTTTTCTTTGTCATGGAAAATTAAATTGCTATGTAATAGCAATAAAATCGTCTGTGTAGCGTTTAACGCCTGCCATTGTATGGAATATAGTTCTTCACATTAATTGAACAACTATTTCCGGAGACTGGAATGACATTGCTGCGCCCCCGTTACCTCGTAGTCATTGTCGCCGGGCTCTGTGCCCAGGCAGCCGCCCAAGAAAGCACCGCTGACGGGGCCGTCCAGCAGGTCGAAGTGAAAGGGGCCGGCTACGACGCCCGCCGCGACGACACCGCCGCCCGCATCGTCGTCAAGCGCGAGGAGGTGGTGCGTTACGGCGACACCAATGTCGCCGACGTCCTCAAGCGCATTCCTGGCGTGACCGTGACGACCGGCACAGGACGCAGCACCCAGATCCGGATGCGCGGCCTGGGCGGCGGCTATGCCCAGATCCTGGTGAACGGCGAGCGGACCCCGGCCGGCTTTGCCCTCGACACCCTGTCACCCGACATGATCGAGCGCATTGAGGTGCTGCGGGTGGCGACCGCCGAGTTTTCAAGCGAGTCGGTGGCCGGCACCATCAACATCGTGCTGCGCAAGAAAACCAACCAGCGTCAGCGCGAGGCCAAGCTGGGCTACCTGTTGTCGGACGACTTTCGCGGCCCGACCTTCAGCACCCAGGTAGGCGACCGCGGCGAGAAATCGTCCTGGTCGTTCTCGGCCAGCGGCAACCATGACAGCCTGGATCGGGAGTGGGGCGGCTTCGAGGAGAACACCCGGCCCGACGGCAGGGTCGACATGGTCCGCACGGTGCATGCGCCGGAGAAGGGGCACATGAACCGCCTGAACCTGAGCCCGCGCCTGAACTGGACCCTCGACAACGGCGACACCCTGGCGTGGGAAACCATCGCCAACAGCTCAAGCTTTCGCAATGGGGCCCACCCGATCGTCACCACGCTGATCGGTCGGCCGCCGCAGACGCCGGATCTGCAGACCTTCGGCGAGATGGACGACCGCATGCTGAAGTCGGACCTGAGCTGGACCCGCGCCACGGAGACGGGCCTGAAACTCGACGCCAAGCTGGGCGCCGAATGGTCGTCGCGCAAGATGTTCGTCCGCCGCAGCGGCCTTGACGCCAGGGGCCTGCCGGAAACCGAGGGGAGCACCTTGTCCGACACCCACGCCCGGGGCCTGAACACCACCGGCAAGGCCAGCCGCACGATGGATGGCGGGCATCTGCTGGCGCTGGGCTGGGAACTGCGCGTCAACGAGAGCACCGATATCCGCGCCGAGCGCGACACGGTCCGGGTATTCGCACCAGGCCAGCTGCTGGACGAGGACTTCCGCGCCCAGGTCAGCCGCGCCGCCTTCTACGTGCAGGACGAATGGACCATCGATCCGCGCTGGTCGGTCTACCTGGGCGCCCGCTGGGAAGGCGTGCGCACGCGCGTGTCGGGCGATGCCGTGGAATCGACGCGCGTGCGTTCGAGCGTCCTGAGCCCGATCCTGCAAACCCTGTACAAGTTCCCGGCCAAGGAGGGCAAGGACGCGGACCAGCTCCGCTTCGCGCTCAGCCGCACCTACAAGGCGCCCGACCTGGACAGCATCGTGCCGCGCCGTTCGGAATGGGAAAACAACAGCGCCACCGAAGCCGATTTCCAGGGCAACCCGAACCTGAAGCCGGAACTGGCCTGGGGCCTGGATGCCGCCTGGGAGCACTACTGGGCCGAGGGCGCGATGCTGTCGGTGAGCGGCGCGCTGCGCCGCATCGACGACTACACCAGCAACCATATCTACTTCGACGGCCGGCGCTGGATCTTCAAGCCGGTGAACGACGACCGCGCCGTCATGCGCAGCCTCGAGATCGAGACCAAGTTCCCGCTCAAGGCGCTGTACGCCGGCGCGCCTGCGATCGACCTGCGCGCCAGCGTCAGCCGCTACTGGTCACAGGTCGAATCGGTGCCGGGCCCGCACAACCGGATGGAACAGCAGGTGCCGCTCACGGCCAACCTCGGCGCCGACTACAAGTCCGGCGCGCTGGCGCTCGGGGCCAGCGTGGCCTACCGGCGCGGCGGCTACGTGCAGGTGGCGGCCAACCGCGGCTTCTACCGGATCGGCCGCACCGACCTCGACACCTATGCGGCCTGGACCTTCAACCCGAAAACCGTGCTGCGCATCGCGCTGTCGAACCTGCTGGAACAAGGCAACTCCTTCGAGCCGAGCTACTACGATCCGGTCGGCGGTCTGGAGAAGCGCCGCTGGAATTATCCGAACGGGATCAAGCTGCGCACCACGCTGGAATTGAAGTTCTGACCGGTCAGGCCCGTATCTCTTCCTTGCTCTGGCTCTCGCCATGGCTGTCGTGCACGCGGTGGGTGCGGAAGTAACGCCAGGCCACCAGGATCGCCACCGTTTGCATGGCCGCGCACAGCAGGAAGTGGCTGCCGATGCGCCAGTCGCCCGGCGGCAGGTGGCTGACGGTGGCCAGGATGGCGGTTCCGATGATCGGCGTGATGATCACCCCCAGGCTGCTGATCGACTGCAGCGAGCCCATGAGCTCACCCTGCTGGTTGGCGGGGGTGGCCTTGGAGACGATCGCCTGCAGCGCCGGCGTGGCGGCGAAGCCCAGCACGTTGCACAGGATGAGCGCGTACATCATCCAGCCCTGGGTCGCCAGGCCGTAGCCGAGCAGGGTCAGGGCGCCCGAGGTGATCCCCATCAGCGACAGGCGCACCTCGCCGAAGCGCCGGATCAGGATCGCCAGCAGCCAGGCCTGCACCACGCTTGAGACCAGGCCGACGCAGAACATGGCGATGCCGTTGTCGCGCGGCGTCCAGTCGAAGCGGAAGGTGGTGTACAGCACCCAGGTCGACTGCAGCATCATCTGGCCGAAGGTGACCAGGGTGATGACGATGATCAGGCCGCGGATGTCGGAGCGCCGCCCCAGCCGCAGCAGGGCGGCCAGGGGATTCAGGCGCGCCCAGGAGAAGGGCGGGCGCTGGCCGGCGGGGAGCGACTCCGGCACCATGAAGTAGCCGTAGACGAGGTTGGCGGCGCCCAGCAGCGCCGCCACGTAGAAGGGCAGGCGCAGGTCGTTGTTGCCGAGCAGGCCGCCGAGCATGGGCCCGCAGATGAAGCCCAGGCCGAAGGCGGCGCCGATCTTGCCGAAGCTTTTCGCGCGGTTTTCCTTGGTCGAGATGTCCGAGGCGTAGGCCGCGGCCACCGACATGCTGGCCGAGGACATGCCGCCGATCATGCGCCCGACGAACAGCCAGAACAGGCTCGGCGACCAGGCCGTGACCAGGAAGTTGACGCACATGCCCGCCATCGAATACAGCAGCACCGGGCGGCGCCCGATGCGGTCGCTCAGGGCGCCGAGGGCCGGCATGAACAGGAACTGCAGCACCCCGAAGGTCGCGGCCAGCACCCCGAACCACAGGGCCTGGTCGTCGCGCGCCGGGACATACTCCCCGACCAGCAGCGGCATCACCGGCACGATCAGCCCGATGCCGAGCATGTCGATGAAGATGCAGACCAGGACGAAGTTCAGTTTGCCGGGGCTGGCGGTCGGCAAGGCGGTGGGGCTGGTCATGGATGCCTCGAAGCGGATGACATCCGGCTATCTTAACACCGGGCAAAGTTCATTCGGACGTCCCTGCCGCCGATTTTTGCCGCACGCCGGACGGCCTAGCCGGGCGCCATGCCGCTCTCGAGCGCGAACTCCTCGCGGAAGGCCATCAGCCGCGCCAGTCGTTCCTCGGCCAGGGCGCGGCCGGCCTCGGTCTGCATCATGCCCGGCAGCTTGGCCAGCTTGACCATGATGTGGTCGAGCGCGTAGCTGCGGTCGTCGAATTCGCGCGCGCTGCCGAGCGGGTCGCTGGGGTGGGCCAGGCTTGTCCCCATGCGGCCCGCGATGTAGAACATGCGCGCCAGGCCGACCGCGCCCAGGCCGTCCAGGCGGTCGGCATCCTGCACGATCTTCGCTTCCAGCGACTCGGCCGCGCAGTTGCCCGCCATATTGGCCGAAAAGCTGTGCGCTTCGATGGCATGCGCCACCGCGTCGAGACGCTCGGGCGGAAAGTTCATCCACGCCAGCTGGTGGCGCGCCAGCTGGGCCGAGCGGGTCGATGCCTGGGCGCGGTCCGGGTCGTTCTTGGGCAGGTTGACCAGGTCGTGCAGGTAGCAGGCCGCCATCACCACCAGGGCGTCGGCTTGCGGGTGCACGGCCAGCAGGGCCTGGGCATTGCGCCAGACGCGCTCGAGGTGGGCGCTGTCGTGGGCGCCGTCGCCGCCGCTGGCGCCTTCAGCCATGGCCGCCAGGCGCGGCCGCCAGGTGGCGAGGTCAGTCTTGGGTTCGTCGTTCGTCGGGCGCATGCGTTTCTTCGGTCGGGTGGGGAGGCACGGCGCGCTGCGACAGCGCGTCCGCTTGCTGGTTCTTGTGGCGCGGGATCCAGCGCAGCGTGCTGCCCGGCAGGCGCTCCAGCAGGGCGCGCACCCGCGCGCGGTAGGCGCGCAGCGCCGGGGCGCTGGCGCTGTCGGGCGCGTGGACGTCGTCGATCACGACCTGGCTGTCGCCCTCGATGGCGAGCGCCGGCGCGTCATGCTCGACGGCTGCTTCGAGGACGGCGACCAGGGCCAGGTATTC
>NZ_DKJX01000067.1:0-134 GCF_002454935.1 Massilia sp. UBA6681 | reverse complement strand
ATGGCCGGCTTCGCGCGACAGTTCGATGCGCACGCCGCCGGGCCCTTCGAGCACGGCGCCGATGCCGCAACGTCCCGGGTTGGGCCGGGCCGACCCGTCGAACCAGGCGCGCCATGCGGGCGTGGCAGGGTTCG
>NZ_DKJX01000099.1:40149-44080 GCF_002454935.1 Massilia sp. UBA6681 | reverse complement strand
CAGCTTCGGCGCCGCGCGTGCGGCGCTGCGCGACTTCGAGGACCTGGCGGCGCCGCCGGTCGCGCACCCGGCGGCGACCGCGCAGGCCATGCCGGTGGTGGTGGCCACGGGCAGCCCGCTGCGCGTGCAGGGCGTGGTGGGCGAGGGACCGCTGCAAAGCCGCGAACAGGCGCTGGCCCAGCTGCGCGGCGTGGCCGAGTTCTTCCGCCGCACCGAGCCGCACAGCCCGGTCGCCTACCTGGCTGAGAAGGCGGCGCGCTGGGGCGAGCAGCCGCTGCACGCCTGGCTGCGTTCGGTCATCAAGGACGACGCCTCGCTGGCGCGGCTGGAGGAATTGCTGGGAATCGAAACGGAAAACTAAAGGGGAAGAGGGGGTGAAAGAAAATTTCATTCCAGGCGTCTAGATGAAATTTTCTCTCGTGAGGGGCCGGCATTGCCGGCCTTCTTGCTTATTCGGCCTGCTTTTGCGTACCCGGCTGCACCATCGACGTGGCCTTCGCGATCTGCGCTTCCACGGTCTGCACCGCCTGGCGGGTGGCCTGGGTCACCTGTTCGTAGCCCTTGAAGGCATTGTCGATCGCGGTCTTGATAATTTCCACGGCGTTCTCCGAGCCCGGCTTGACGTTCTGCGTCACGTCGTAGATGAGCGCCGACAGGGTGCTCTTGGCTTCGGCCACGTGGGTATCGGCGGCCTGGCGGAATTCCTGGTGCATCTCGTCGATGATGGCTTTCAGTTGCTCGCGGTATTCCGCAGCGCCGGCTGCGCCCGGCTGCATGCGCGCATGCAGCGCCGCGATGGCGGCCTTCGGGTCGCCGGTGCCGGCCAGCCCCGCCATTTCCTGGCCCGCCGCGATCGAGCCGGCCATCGAGCTCCTCGCTGCATTCATGTTCAGCGCCACCACCTGTTCCACACCCTTGACCGTCTTGTCGGCGAGGGTATTGAAAGTCTGCATCTGCAGGTCGAACAGGGTCTTGGTGGCGTTGGCGAACTGCTCCGGACTCGTAAACATCGGTGTCTCCTCGCTATTTGAATAATCGGATGAAGGTCGAATGAACTACGGCTTGCACCCCATTATTTAGTAACAATGGGTTTTTCGCAACGCGCGTCCCGATAGGGGCCGGCAGATTTTTCCCAGCCCGGACCGAGGGGCGTTTGCGAGCATGCAAGCGTGCCGTTCAATTTGCTGCGCCATTGGTAATAGGGCGCCGGACCGGCCAGTGCCGCATGTGCAGCCAGGCCGAGTGCAAGGAGGAGGGTAGCGTGTTTCATGTGCTGTCGAGCTTACCTTCATGGTGGCGCAAGTCAAGCATCGCGTCGATTTTCCTCCTCGCCCGGACCACCAGCCCTGCCTAGGCCACCCGGTTGTAGCGAAACACGATTTCGTAGCGGCTGTCCTCGTCGTCGCTGATGTACTCGCGCCGTTCGCGGTACTGGCCGGGGATCTTGTCGAGCGGCGTCACCCGGACCCTGATGCCTTGCGGCGTGACATGTTCGCTCGCCGCCGGCAGCGCGACATCCACGTTGGTCAGCTCGACCAGGTCCTGGACGCCGGGGCCGATCATGTCCTCGATGATCGGATCGGCCGGCGCCCATAGCGCCACGAAGACGTCGATCGCCACGACCACCGCGGCCGCGATGGCGGCGGCGATCAGGCCCTTGAGGCCGTAGCTGGCCAGCTTCGATGCAATGCCGCCGGCTTCCTTGAGGTGCTCCATCACGAAGGCCAGCTGGTCTTTCAGGATGTCGATGAAGGCGTCGAGGGTGTCCTCGATCTGGCGCTCGAACGCCTCTTCGCCATCGATCTCGAAGCCCCGGATCGATAGCGCGGCGCCCAGGATCGGCGTTTGGTGCGAGAACAGCAGGTGGTCCATGGCGCGCGTCTCGCCGCTGTCGACGTCGCCGAAGCGGATCGGTTCGCCGCCATTGGGCAGCTGGGCTTCGCCGGAGCTCAGGTCGGGAAACAGCGGCAGCGCCAGGATCCGGATGCCGACTTCGTCCGAGCCGAACGAGGCGGGCGAGGTCTCGGCCCGTGCGTACAGGCTTTCGCTCCTGATCTCGAAGCGCGCGCTCGAGGGCGTGGCGACGCCGATGTACTCGACGTTCGACAGCAGCACGGGGCCGTGGCCGGGGTGGGTGCTGAGGTTGGGCACCGCGACCTGGAAGCCGTACACGCCGGGAGCCAGGTCGGCGGGCAGCTGGAAGCTGAGGCGGTCGTGCACGCGGCAATCGAGGATGGGGCGGTCTTGATTGCCGATGCGCTCGGTGAGCGGGGTCTCGTCGTCGCCGCACACCTGCGCGGGAACCTCGCGCAGCACCGTGCCCGGCGTGTCTTTCGCGAATATCCGCACCAATGCATCGACGCTGGAAAAATTCACGCCTTCCAGCAGCACGCCCTGGCCCGCCTCGATCTCCAGCACCCGCTGGCAGGCGCCGGCCGCGCTGTTGCCGGGACAGTCGCTCGTCTGCACCTCGCACACCTGCCGTGCTTCGTTGCCTTCCATGATGACGCGGCAACGCTGCTGCAGTTCGGAGGGCAGGTATTCGCCCGGGGAGAGCGGCGGCGTGTAGCTGCCGGTGCGCAGGCCGTTGACCCGGCAGATCCGCACCAGGGGATCGAAGTTCTCCTCGCCGGGGATATAGGGCCGCACGCGCACCCGGCCCGGATGCTCCTGCGTTGCACAGGCGGCATCGTCGAAGGCCTGCACGCCGACGCGGTCGGCGATCTCCTGGGCAAAGCTCAGCGACAGCTGTGTAAGGTCGAGCGGCTCGTCGATGGAGGGCAGCAGGCTAGTCGCGAACAGGCGGCTGCGCTCGCCGCCGGTCAGGCTATCGAGCGAATCGCCCGCACAGGCCAGCACCCGTTTCAATTCCGGCGGCAGGCGGCGCAGGGTGGCGAAACCGCTCTCCTCCAGCGCATTGGCCGGCGCCTTGCCCGCAAGATAGCGCCGCGCCAGGTGGAAGAAGGACGCGCCGAGCGTGCTCGGGACGCGGTTGTTGGCGAGCAGCCGGTCGAGCTTGTTGCGCCGGCTCTGCTTGGCCTTGGCGCCGAGCGACACCGGTACGCAAGCGCCGGGCACGCCGGGCGGACAGGGGTGCTCGCCGCCCGGCGGCGCGCATGGCGCCTCGGGCGGCGTGGGCGCCGAGCAGTTGTAGATGTTGATGGTGCCGCTGCTCTTGATGCGGATGTTGATGATGCATTCGCCTTCATGCCCGGGCTTGCCGGTATCCGGGGCATTGTTCTTTCTCGATTTCATGATGTAATCTCCGTAAGAGGCGACAAGGGCAGGGCGTGGGCCATCAGACAGGCTCGACACTAGTAACCGTAGCGCGGGATGCGCGCCCGCCCTTGGATTGCGCTCAATGGAGAAGGCATGGGAAGCTAGAATCCCATGATTGGATAGGCAACAGGAGATGACAATGCCGCAAGGCGCTACGCTGCTCAATATCGGCGACGCCGCCAGGGCTTCCGGCGTGTCGGCCAAGATGATCCGCCACTACGAAGCGATCGGCCTGCTCAAGGAGGCGAAACGCACCGACGCCGGCTACCGCGTGTATGGCGAAGACGAGGTGCGCGTGCTGCAGTTCATCCATCGCGCCCGCGCGCTCGGTTTTTCGCTGGAGCAGATCGGCAAGCTGCTGAGCCTGTGGCAGGACCGGGGGCGCGCCAGCGCCGACGTGCGCGCCCTGGCGCGCGCCCACATCGATGAGCTCAACCGCAAGATCGCCGAGATGGAAGCCATGCGCCGCACGCTCGAAGCGCTGGCCGCGTCCTGCCATGGCGATGCGCGCTCGAGCTGCCCGATCCTGGACGACCTGGCGGCACAGGAAGAGGGCAGGTAAACGCAAAACGCCGTAAGCCTTTTCCAAAGCTTACGGCGTTTTGCGGGACATCTGTCCAAGGTAGAGTTTGGTGCCCACGGAGGGACTCGA
>NZ_DKJX01000099.1:0-39916 GCF_002454935.1 Massilia sp. UBA6681 | reverse complement strand
AATTCCGCCACGTGGGCACTGAACTAACTCTGCTACAATAGCAGGCTTTGTCATTTTTCGCCAGATCAACTTTCGTCGACCTTCGTTCCGAATGCCTCTGCCGCTACTGTTTTTCTCCTGCTGCAGCGAGCTGCGTTGCTGAAGAGACCGAGATTATAGCGGAAGGATTTCAAAAGTCAAAAGCCCAAAGCAGGTTTCCATCAGGGAGACTTCGAGCACGCTTGGCTGCACATGTTAGGCGAATCGCATGGCAATCCCTTACACTACGCCTGTCAAGGTGTTCATCATTCCCGGGCAGCTGCACCGGCAGCGCCGCTACCAAGAGAAATAAGAAAACGATTTGAAGCAACCTACTCATACCATTCCTAGCCGCGAGGAAATCCTCGCCGTCTTTCGCAGTGCCAAAGGCCCGCTCGGAGCGAGCGACCTGGCGCGCACCCTGAAGGTCAAGCCGGCCGCCCAGGAAGTGCTCGGCCGCCGGCTCAACGCCATGGAGCGCGACGGCCAGATTCGTTCCGACGTCAGCGGCACCTATCTGTTGGCCGACCAGTCCGGGTTTGTCACCGGCCGCGTCAGCGCGCACCGCGACGGCTACGGCTTCGTCATTCCGGATGAGGGCGGCGACGACCTGTTCCTGAACGATAAGGAAATGAACAAGGTGCTCAACGGCGACCGCGTGCGCGCACGCGTCACCGGCACCGACCGCCGCGGACGTCCGGAAGGGACCATCGTCGAAGTGGTCGAGCGCGCCAACACCCACCTGATCGGCCGCCTGATGAACGAAGGCGGCGTCTGGATCGTCTCGCCGGAAGACGTGCGCATCAGCCAGGACGTGCTGGTGGCGGGCGGCCCGGGCAAGGCCAAGGCGGGGCAGGTGGTCAGCGTCGAACTGATCGAGCAGCCCTCGCGCTTCCAGCAGCCCACCGGCCGCATCGTCGAGGTGCTCGGCGAGCTGGACGACCCGGGCATGGAAATCGAGATCGCGGTGCGCAAGTTCGGCGTGCCGCACGTGTTCTCGCCCGCCGCGCTGAAGCAGGCCAACCGCCTGCCGAACGAAGTCGTGGATGCGGACCTAGCAAACCGCGTCGACCTGCGCGACGTCCCCTTGGTGACCATCGACGGCGAAGACGCGCGCGACTTCGACGATGCGGTCTACTGCGAGCCGGTCAAGATCGGCCGTACCAAGGGCTACCGCCTCCTGGTGGCGATCGCCGACGTCAGCCACTACGTCAAGCCGAACGACGCGCTGGATACGGACGCGCTCGAGCGCAGCACCTCGGTCTACTTCCCGCGCCGCGTGATCCCGATGCTGCCCGAGAAGCTGTCCAACGGCCTGTGCTCGCTGAACCCGGCGGTGGACCGCTGCACCCTGGTGTGCGACATGGTGGTCACCGAGGACGGCGAGGTCACCGCCTACCAGTTCTACCCGGCCGTGATGCACTCGGCCGCGCGCCTGACCTACAACGAAGTGGCCGAAATCCTCGGCAATACGAGCGGCCCGGAAGCGCAGCGCAGGCCGGGCATCGTGCCGCACCTGCTGAACCTGAACGAGGTGTTCCGCGCGCTGCTCAAGGCACGCCAGGAACGCGGCGCGATCGACTTCGAGACCACCGAGACCTACATCGTCTGCAATGCCGTCGGCAAGATCGAAAAGATCATCCCGCGCACCCGCAACGATGCCCACCGCCTGATCGAGGAATGCATGCTGGCCGCGAACGTGTGCGCGGCCGACCTCCTGATCCGCCACAAGCACCCCGGCACCTTCCGCATCCACGCGGTGCCGACCGAGGAAAAGCTGCTGCAGCTGCGCACCTTCCTGAAGCTGGTCGGCCTGAACCTGGGCGGCGGCACTTCGCCCACGGCGCGCGACTACGCCGAGGTCATGCAAAAGATCAAGGAGCGCCCGGACGCGGCCCTGCTGCAGACCATGCTGCTGCGCTCGATGCAGCAGGCCGTCTACAGCCCGGACAACGTCGGCCACTTCGGCCTGGCCTACGAGGCCTATGCCCACTTCACCAGCCCGATCCGCCGCTATCCCGACCTGCTGACCCACCGTGCGATCAAGGCCATCCTGCAAGGGAAGAAGTACGAGCCGAAGGGCATCGAGCCGGGCACGCTGAACACGACTCTGTCGAATTCGGCGCGCAAGCAGGCCGCCAAGGACAAGGCCGAAGGCCGCGGCAAGAAGGAACAGGACCTGACGATCTGGGACGCGCTGGGCGTGCACTGCTCGGCCAACGAGCGCCGCGCCGACGAAGCCTCGCGCGACGTCGAGAACTGGCTGAAGTGCTACTTCATGCAGGACAAGCTGGGCGAGGACTTCACCGGCACCGTGTCCGGCGTGACCCCGTTCGGCATTTTCGTCACGCTCGACCAGCTGTACGTCGAGGGCCTGGTGCACATCAGCGGCCTGGGTAGCGACTACTTCCAGTACGACGAGGCGCGCCATGAACTGCGCGGCGAGCGCAGCGGCCAGGTCTACAAGCTGACCAGCAAGGTCAACGTCAAGGTGGCGAAGGTCGACCTCGAGGCGCGCAAGATCGACCTGGTGCTGGCCGAAACGCAGGAAAGCATCCCGGCGCCGCTCGAGCGGGCCCGCCAGGCCGCGGTCGAGGCCCTCGAGCCGAAGCCGCCGAAGAAGCGCAAGGCCAAGGGCGCGGCAGAGCCGGCGCCGGTGGAAGCGTCGCGCTACACCAGTACCGAGGACGAGGGAGCCGAAGACGAGGACGTCGTCTTCGTGCCGCCACCGCGCGCGCCGCGCAGCGCCCGCAAGCCGTCGGCCAAGACCGCCAGCAAGACCGCCAGCAAGACCGCCGGCAAGACCGCAAGCAAAACCGCGTCCAAGACGCCCACGAAGCGTGCCGCCAAGACCAGCGCGCCAAAAACCAAAGCGGTGGCCAAGACCCCCGCTGCCAAAACTAGCAGGAAGAAACAGTAATACATGAAAAATAAAATGTTATTCGGGTTCCACGCGGTGACCTCGCGGCTGCGCCACGAGGCCCAATCGGTGGAAGAGATCTTCGTCGATGCCGAGCGCAATGATGCCCGCATGAAGGCCCTGATCGCCAGCGCGAAAGAGGCCGGCGTGCGCGTGATGCCGGTCGACGCCGCACGTCTCGACAAGATCACCGGCACCCGCCGCCACCAGGGCGTGATCGCCTTCGCCAGCCAGCTGGCGCTGGCGCGCAACCTGGACGAGCTGCTGGACGCGATCGAAGGTCCGCCGCTGCTCCTGATCCTGGACGGCATCACCGATCCGCACAACCTGGGCGCCTGCCTGCGCGTGGCCGACGGCGTCGGCGCCCACGCCGTGATCGTCCCGAAGGACCGTGCGGTCGGCCTGAACGCCACCGCCGCCAAGGTGGCGAGCGGCGCGGCCGAGACCGTGCCCTACATCACAGTGACGAACCTGGCGCGCACCATGCGCGAGCTGAAGGACCGCGGCATCTGGCTGATCGGCACCTCGGACGACGCCGACAAGGGCCTGTACGAAGCCGACTTCACCGGCCCGACCGCGCTGGTGATGGGCTCGGAAGGCGAGGGCATGCGCCGCCTGACGCGCGAGACCTGCGATCTGCTGGTCAACATCCCGATGTTCGGCTCGGTCGAGAGCCTGAACGTTTCGGTCGCCTCGGGCGTCTGCCTGTACGAGGCACGCCGCCAGCGCATCGCGCGCGAAGGCTAACTCAGCTCTTGCAAAATTGGGTACCGGCCTTCGCCGGTACGACGGTTTTTAGGGCATTGGTGCACGGACACTCTGCAGTCCGTTATCGTTCGTCATAAAGCCACACTAAGCACGTCATCCCGGCGAAGGCCGGGATCCAATTCCGTAGCTCAGCAATTAGCGCATCGTTCCCCCGCATCACCCCAAGCAAACCCCCGCAACATACGCTACCATCCTCCTTGGTTTGCGATTTTCCTTATTATGTTTTCCAACTTACGCGACGATATCCAGAGCATCATCCAGCGCGACCCCGCCGCCCGCAACGGCTGGGAAGTCCTGACCTGCTATCCCGGCCTGCACGCCGTGATCATGCACAGCTGGGCGCACGCCTGCTGGAAGCTCGGCCTGAAGTGGATCGGCCGCTTCATCTCCTACGTCGCCCGCATCATCACCGGCATCGAGATCCACCCGGGCGCGACCATCGGGCGCCGGGTCTTCATCGACCACGGCTTCGGCGTGGTCATCGGCGAGACCGCCGTGGTCGGCGACGACTGCACCATCTACCAGGGCGTCACCCTGGGCGGCACCACCCTGGTGGCCGGCACCAAGCGCCACCCGACGCTCGAGCGCGGCGTGATCGTCGGCGCCGGCGCCCAGGTGCTGGGCGCCTTCACGGTCGGCGAATACGCCAAGATCGGCTCGAATGCCGTGGTCATCAAGCCGGTCCCGAGCGGCGCCACCGCGGTCGGCAACCCGGCCCACATCATCCGCAAGGAAGACCAGTCCCGCAGCGCCCACCTGTTCGCCGCCTACGGCGTCACGCCCAACGGCGATGATCCGCTGTCGAAGGCCCTGCGCGGCCTGATCGACCACGTGGCGCGCCAGGACGAGCAGATCGAACGCCTCACCAACACCATGCGTGAGGCCGGCCTGTGCTGTCCGAAGGTGGCCGAGGGTGATAAACTCGATTCGGAACAACTGAACCGACTGGTCGACTGAGGAAACGCATGACGAATGAAACGACGGGCACGCCCGACGGCGCTGTATTGGACCCGATGGAAATCCGCGTGCTCGCGGTACTGGCCGAGAAAGAGGCGCTGACGCCCGATAACTACCCGATGTCGGTGAACGCCATCGTCAACGGCTGCAACCAGCTGTCGAGCCGCGATCCGATCATGCAGATGACCGACGAGCTAGTGCAGGATACCCTGCAGCGGCTGATCGAGAAAAAGCTCGTCAGCGCCATCTCGCAGGCCGGCGCGCGCGTGGTGAAGTACGAACACCGCATGCGCATCAAGTGGACCCTGGAGCAGGACAAGGTCGCGGTGCTGAGCATCCTGATGCTGCGCGGCCTGCAGACCGCCGGCGAGATCCGCACCCGCACCGGCCGCCTGTTCGAGTTCAAGAGCGTGCAGGACGTCGAGGCCGTGCTGCAGTTCCTGATCGATAAGTATCCGCCGCTGGTCGCAAAGCTCGACCGCGCGCCGGGCACCAAGGAAGCGCGCTACGGCCACCTGCTCGGCGGCGAACTGGCCGCCTACGAGCCGCCCGCCGCCGGCGCCGGCCTCGGTGGAGGCGGAGGTGGGGGCAGCAGCGGCCGCGTCGGCCAGCTGGAACAGGAAGTCGCCGCACTGCGCGGCGAGCTCGAGGAACTCAAGGCGCAGTTCGAGGCGTTTCGCCAGCAGTTCCAGTAGCCGGCGCCGCTTCGGCCGGCTCGGCAAAGGTCAGCTCGACCAGCGCATCGTCGCTCCAGCTGGCGTTCCCGATCGGCACCTGGAAGGTATGGCCCTTGACGTCCAGTTTCGCCGAACGCTTGCCGTCCACCAGCACCGCCCCCAGCAGCGGCTGGTCGCTGCGGAAGGGGAAATGCGCCTTCCTGCTCACGTTCTCCCAGCGGAAATCCTCGGGGTCGCCGAAGAAGTTGCACCAGTCGGTGCGCAGCAGGATGGTGTTGATGGTCATCACCCAGAAGGTCGGGATCTCCGCCTTGGCCATTGCCACGGTCACCTTGCACTCCAGCCGCAGGTCGCCCAGGCGCCGCTGGTGGGCGGCCAGGCCCGGCGTGCGGATGTCGGGGTCGGTGCGGTAGGCGCGGCGCTTGCGGTTCAGTTCCAGCTCGCTTTCCGCGTCCTCGGCGGCATCAACGCGCGGCACCACGAAGCGCCGGTCGGCGTCGATCGTGATCGGCAGTTGGTAGCCGCCGTCGCCCACCAGGCGGACCGCCAGCGGCTGCGCCGACTCGTCCTTCCCTTGTGGGCGCAGCCGGAAATGCAGCCGTTCGGCCCTTGGTGCCAGCTGCCGGTGGCGCTCGAAGGCGTCCAGGCCGGCCAGGATGACCTTGTACTTGCGCACTTCCGGATTGCGCATGGCGTTCACATGCACGGGTTCCAGTTGGCGGACCGGCTTGTCCTCCGCGGCAGCGCTGCCGCAGAGGAGCAGGGCCCCGAGTGCTATCGCTGACAGGGCGCGCACGGAAATCAGCCCTCGTCGCGCCAGCGGCGCAGGCGCATGGCGGCGTAGATCATCGCGGCGCCCGCCACGGCGGCGACCCAGGTGCTCGGGTGGCTCAGCGTGGAGTAGGACAGGCCGAGCAGGGTGGTCGGGTCCAGGCCGTACTGCTGGTTGATGGTCTCGATGTCGCCGTAGGACAGCCAGATGCCCGGCACCAGCCCGGCCAGGCCGCGCAACACCACTTCCTGGACGAACCAGTCGACGTCGATGACCGAGTTGGACACGTGACCGACGATGATGTTGAACCACTTCAGCAGCAGGGCCACCACCAGCGGCGTGCCGACCGCCCACAGGAAGACCTTGGAGCGCGCCCAGCTCGACACCATCAGCAGCCAGCCCACGGTCGGCAGCGCCCAGATGACGTACAGCGGCAGGAAGGCCAGCAGGTACAAGGGGCCGAGGTACAGGTTCGGCTCCATCAGCACCGGTGCGAACAGGTTGACGCCCTTGCCGGCGGCGCTGATCATGCCCAGCACCAGCAGGGCCAGGCCGGTCACCACGCCGATGGCGATCGTGATCAGGGGCGCCACGACCAGCGCGGTGGCGGCTTTCGACAGCACGGTGTCGCGGTCCGACAGCGGCAGCGACTTCCAGAACAGGATGCTGCGGTCGCGGCGGTCGTCGTGCAGGGCGGCCAGGCAGTAGAAGAACACCACCACGGCCAGCACGATGAACAGCGGCGCCGCCAGGCCGAGGTAGCCGGAGGCCGCGACATGCGCGATCTTGTAGCGCAGCGCCGGCGGGATACCCTGGATCGAGACGACGTTGTGGCCATTGATCTGGATGGCTTCGCTGCCGCCGAAAGCCATGGCGTACATGAAGCCGCCGCCCACCAGCAGCAGCATCGCCGCGGCGACCGCGACCGGGGTCCAGAAGAAGGCGCCCTTGTGCTCCCAGAATTCGCGCCGGAGCAGCCATTTCATCGTTTTCATGCGTAGGTTCCTTTCATGGTTGCCACGAACAGGTCGGCAACGCTGGGATTGCGGGTCTCGCCGAGCTGGGCGAGCTGGGCGCGCGACACGCCGCCCGGTGCGCCCGAATCGAACAGCATCACCGACTTGCCGAACACGGTGCGCTTGTCGAGCGGGGCCAAGGCATTGGCGGCGTTGAGCTTGTCGGCCGGGACCATCACTTCGGTATAGCGCTCGCCGATCTCTTCCATCGAGGCGGACAGCACGATTCTCCCTTCGCGGATGAACATCAGGTCGGTGAGGATGTGCTCGACTTCCTCCACCTGGTGGGTAGTGATGACGATGGTCTTCTGCTCGTCGAAGTAGTCTTCCAGCAGGTTCTGGTAGAACTGCTTGCGGTACATGATGTCCAGGCCCAGCGTCGGTTCGTCGAGCACAAGCAGCTTGGCGTCGATGGCCATCACCAGCGCCAGGTGCAGCTGGACGATCATGCCCTTCGACATTTCCTTGACCTTCATGGTCGGCCTGAGCTTGGTATGCGCGATATAGCGTTCGGCCTTCTCGCGGTTGAAGCGCGGATGCACGCCGGCCACGAAGTCGATCGCGTCCTTCACGCGCAGCCAGCGCGGCAGGATCGCGACGTCGGCGATGAAGCAGACTTCCTTCATCAGGTCGTCGCGCTGGGTGCGCGGGTCGAAGCCCAGCACCGTCAGCTGGCCGTCGAAGGGAATCAGGCCGAGGGCGGCTTTCAGCGTGGTGGTCTTGCCCGAGCCGTTGGGGCCGATCAGGCCGACGATGCGGCCGGCGGGGATGTCGAAATCGATGCCGTCGACGGCGGTACGCTTGCCGTAACGCTTGGTCAGGCCGCGTGCGGAGAGCAAGGCGCTCATGCCGAACCTCCCGGGGCCAGTCCAGGGCCGCCCTGGCTGCTGGCGCGCAGCAGCTGCTCCACGTTCAGGCCAAGGCGGCGGATGCGTTCGACCATGGCGGGCCATTCCTCGCGGATGAAGCGCTCGCGTTCGGTGGCCAGCAGTTTCTCGCTTGCTCCTTCGGTGACGTACATGCCAATTCCCCTTCGTTTTTCTACCAGGTTCTCGTCGACCAGCTCCTGGTAAGCCTTGGAGACAGTGATCGGATTCAGTTGATATTCGGCCGCGATCTGGCGGACCGAGGGCAGGGCGTCGCCGGCTTTCAAAATACCGTCGAGCATCATGCCCACCACCCGCTCCTTGAGCTGGCGGTAAATGGGTGTGTTGTCATTCCAGCCGACTGTCATGTCCAGTCCTCCTCGGTCGTAGTGCTGCATGGTTCATCTGTCTCTCCCTCGCTTATGCTGATTGGGTGATGTGTTGAAGTGGTGTTGTAGTGAAGTATAACAGCGACTTGGCAAATGTAAACATACATATTGAACAAAAACGCGGGCGCGGCTTGTCCGGCTACTTTGGTAGGATGGGGAATCGATGGAGGAAGGAGGGAAGGATGCTGACGTGCCCGAACTGTGGCGTCTCGCCGCTGACGCATGCGATCAGGGAAATGCAGTACACCTATAAGGGCCGGAGCACGACGATTCCCGACGTGGTGGTCGAGCATTGCGCTGGCTGCAAGGAAGTCTTGTTTGCCCGGGGCGAGCACGACCACTATGGTGAACTGGTCGCCGCTTTCCGCAAGCAGGTGGACGCGGACGAGCTCAAGACGATCCGTGCGCTGCGCAAGCAACTGGGGCTGACCCAGCAGAAGGCGGACGAGCTGTTCGGGAACGAGGCGGGCGACTTCGCGCGCTTCGAGGCGGGCGACGCGCATGCGCCGATGGCGCTGGTGAAGCTGCTGCGGCTGCTGGGAAAGCATCCGGATCTGCTGGACCAGGTGCGATGAGCCGACGCCGGCCTACGAAAGGCTGCGGGGCGAATGTAGCTTAATCGTCGGCCAGCTGTTCCAGGATCGTGCTGAATTTGCTCTTTCAGGTGAAATGACTGTCGACCAGGTGTTGGCAGTCGAGATGAAACAGGCCTGCGTGCTTCAACACGATGCCGGAATGCCCGGCCGGCTCGCTCATCCATAAATTGGCGCCACGGTAGAGGCGCGACAGGATCGCATCCTTGTTCGAATAGCAGTTGAAGACGCGTCCTTCTACCGCGCCGGCGGCCTTGGCCCAGCAAGCGCTGTCCTTGGTGCCGCCGCCCACGGCCGCGCCGAGCAAATAAGCGTTCTCGACCCGCTTGTGCGGGCTTTTGGCGAGCCCCTTCAATGCAAAATGGACGACCCTGCCGCCCAGCGAATGGCCGGCCAGTGTGAAGCGCCAGTCCGGGGTGCGCTGGATCGCCTCCGCCAGGAGTTCTCCAGCCCGCTCCGCGGCCGACATCGCGGCGTGCCACGAGAGCATGCCACCGACCACGGGCGGCATCGGCTGCATCGAAAACATAGGCAGCTTGAGCAGGCTGTCCAGCGTCAGCAGCTCGATGGCTTGGCGCTTCGGGCCGCGGCAAGCATCCCAGTCGAGGTGATACCAGGTCGCGTCTCCGAACTTGTCTTCGATCGCGGCTTCCCAGTCGGCCGTATCGTGGTCTCCCTGCGACAGGAAACCATTCACGAGGATGACGGCGTGGTTCCCGCCCCGGCGAATCTTGTGGAACTCGAAATGCGGCGCGCGATCGCGTATCAGCTTGCCGAGCCGCCCGGCGGCACGATCGAACATGGGATTGGGAAACAGGCCACGAGACGAGCCGATGATTCTTGCGGCGCCGGATGCGGGCGCTGCGGGATTCGGGAATTGCTCGATATCGGAGAACGTCTGCAGCGTTGTCATCGCCATTGCCAGGGAAGTTTCAGTACGGAAATTCTACCCTGTTAGCTGGCGAGAGTGCTAGACAACGTGCCGTGAAAGCGTCCCGTCGGCATCCAGCTCGATCCACCCGCCACGCCGCGGCTCCGCGTCCAGCTCCCAGTCCGGCAGCACGTAGCGCAGCCTGCCGCCGGTCTCATGCACGGCCGGCCGGTGCGTGTGGCCATGGATGATGACCGTGGCCTCGGCCGCGTCGAACAGCGCCTCCACGCTCGAGGGCGTCACATCCATGATCTCGTAGGATTTGCCGGCCTGCGCTTCGCGGCTGCCTTCGCGCAGCCCGGCGATGATCGCCTTGCGCTGGGCCAGGGGCATGCCGAGGAACTGCTGCTGCCATTCGCGGTCGCGCACCTGGGCGCGGAAGGCCATGTACTTGAGGTCGGCGGTGCATTGGGCGTCGCCGTGCACCAGGGCGATGCGTTTTCCGCCGGCACTGATCACATGCGGCTCTTCCAGCAGGGTCAGCCCGGCCGCTTCGGCAAAGCCCGGCCCGACCAGGAAATCGCGGTTGCCGGCCAGCCAGTAGACGGCGGTGCCGGCGTCGCTCACGGCGCGGATGGCGCTAGCGACCTGCTGGTGGAAAGGCTCGTCGACGTCGTCGTCGCCGGCCCAGTATTCGAAGATGTCGCCGAGCAGGTAGAGTCGCTCGGCGTGGGTCGCACGCTCGGCCAGGAAACCAAAAAAGGCTTCGGCCGTGCGCGGATGCGAGGCCTGCAGGTGCAGGTCCGAGATGAACAGCGCGAACGTGCGCGCAAGGGTGGTCATTGGATCGTTGGGACTTGCCGCCCTGCGCGCACTGCGATCATCAGATGACTTCGACCTTCTCGATGACGACCGGATCGACCGGCACGTCCGAGTGCATGCCGCTACGGGTGGTCTTCACGCCGTTGATCTGGTCGACGATGTCCTGGCCTTCGGTGACCTTGCCGAACACGGCGTAGCCCCAGCCGTCCTGGCCCGGATAGTTCAGGAACGCATTGTCCTTGGTGTTGATGAAGAACTGGGCCGATGCCGAGTGCGGCGCCGAGGTGCGGGCCATGGCGATGGTGTACTTGTCGTTCTTCAGGCCGTTCTTGGCTTCGTTCTCGACGGTCGCGTCGGTCGGCTTTTGCTTCATGCCCGGCTCGAAGCCGCCACCCTGGATCATGAAGTCCTTGATCACGCGGTGGAAGATGGTGTTGCTGAAATGACCCTTGTTGACGTAGTCGATAAAGTTGGCAACGGTCTTCGGGGCCTTGTCGGCATCCAGTTCGACGGTGATGTTGCCCATATTGGTGGTCATGCGAACGCTGGTCATGTGCTGTCCTGTTGAGTTGGTTATTGTTAATGCGGCAAACGCATCCGCTATTTTACAAGCTTGTCGCCCTTGAGCACGCTTACCGACTTAATGAAGATCGGCGTCACCGGCACGTTCTGCATGCCGCGTACGTCGTCCACCATCACGCCCTTGATCTTGTCCACGACTTCCTGCCCCTTCACGACCTTGCCGAAGACGGTATAGCCCGAGCCTTTGTAGAACGGATGGTCGATGCCCGAATTATCGGCGACGTTGATGAAGAACTGCGAGGTGGCCGAATCCGGATGGTCTTCGCGCGCCATCGCGATGGTGTACGGCTGGTTCGACAGGCCGTTATTCGATTCGTTCTTGACCGGCTTGTTGGTCTTGCGGCCCTCGAACTTCTCGTTCATGCCGCCGGCCTGGATCATGAAGCCGTCGATCACCCGGTGGAAGATGGTGCCCTTGTAGAATCCCTGCTTTACGTACTGCATGAAGTTGGCCACTGTCTTCGGCGCCCGTTCCTCGTCGAGCTGGACCACGATATCGCCCATCGTGGTCTTGATCGACACCTGCGGACCCTTGACGACCGGCGCGGCGGGCGCGGCATCCTGGGGAGCGTCGGTGGCGGTTTCCTGCGGCGCAGCCAAGGCGGCGCCGGAAAGGAGCAGGGTGCCGGCGCCCAGGGCGATGCCCTTGAGCAGCGAACGGCGGAAGGCGGTGGTCATTGTCTGGGCTCTCCTCTGATGGATACCGCGCAATGCGGTGTCAAGTCTTTTCCCGAAAAATAAAGCTGAACCATATGCGGCCAGCCGGGATTTTAACAATGCTATACTTTGCGCAGAACGTCCCATTCTATCAAAGAAGAACAACACCCGAGGGTACAGACGATCTCGCCGCGCCGCAGTTGCAGCTCCGATCCTCTCCCTCACCAGAATACACCCATGAGCCAACTCAAGATTTACAACACGCTCGCGCGTGACAAGCAGGTATTTGTCCCGATGGAAGCCGGCAAGGTCGGCATGTATGTGTGCGGCATGACCGTGTACGACTACTGCCACATCGGTCACGCGCGGATGATGATGGCTTTCGACGTGATCTATCGCTGGCTGATGGCCTCGGGCTACGAGGTCAAGTACGTCCGCAACATCACCGACATCGACGACAAGATCATCAAGCGCGCCGTCGAGAACGGCGAGAGCATCAAGCAGCTGGTCGAGCGCAACGTGAAGTACATGGACGAGGACATCGGCGCCCTGGGCATGCTGCCGCCGACCGTGGTGCCGCGCGCCACCGAGTACGTGCCGCAGATGCTGTCGATCATCGAGCAGCTCGAAGCCAAGGGCCTCGCCTACCGGAGCGAGGACGGCGACGTGAACTACGCCGTGCGCGGCTTCGAAGGCTACGGCAAGCTGTCCGGCAGGTCGCTCGACGACCTGCGCGCCGGCGAGCGCGTCGACGTCAACAGCGGCAAGCGCGACCCGCTCGACTTCGTGCTGTGGAAGGCCGCCAAGGAATCCGAGCCCGCCGAGGCCAAGTGGGACTCGAAGTGGGGCAAGGGCCGTCCGGGCTGGCACATCGAGTGCTCGGCCATGTCCTGCGCCACCCTGGGCCAGCATTTCGACATCCATGGCGGCGGCGCCGACCTGCAGTTCCCGCACCACGAGAACGAGATCGCCCAATCGGAAGGTGCGTTCGGCGGCAACATGGTCAACTACTGGATCCACAACGGCTTCGTGCGCGTGGACAACGAGAAGATGTCCAAGTCGCTGGGCAACTTCTTCACCATCCGCGACGTGCTCAAGAAGTACGACGCCGAAGTCGTCCGCTTCTTCATCCTGCGCGCCCACTACCGTAGCCCGCTGAACTATTCGGATGCCCACATCGACGACGCCAAGGGCGCGCTGACCCGCCTGTACACGGCGCTGTCGACGGTCGACATCGATAACGAGCAGCCGGCCGTGGACTGGGACGAAGCCCACGCGGTGCGTTTCCGCGAAGCGATGGATGACGACTTCAACACGCCGCTGGCCGTGGCCGAGCTGTTCGACCTGGCGAGCGAAGTCAACCGCAACAAGTCGCTGGACGCCGCGCGCCAGCTCAAGGCGCTGGCCGGCGTGCTGGGCATCCTCGAGCGCGCGCCGCAAGCCTTCCTGCAAGGCGGCAGCGAAGGCGGGGACGCGAGCATCGATGACGCGATCGCCCGCCGTGCGGCCGCCAAGAAGGCCCGCAATTTTGCCGAAGCGGACGCCATCCGCGCCGAACTGACTGCCGCCGGGATCATCCTGGAAGACAAGCCGGACGGAACGACGACCTGGCGCCGCGCATAATGGCCGCCGACAAGGACACGTCCGCGGCCATGGAGCCGCAGGGAGAGCTCGCCGTCCCGATCTACTGGGCGGAAGCGAAGGCCGCGCTGATCGCGCGCGACCGCATCATGGCCAAGCTGATCCCCCAGATCGGCGACCTGCACCTGCGGGGCCAGCCCGATCCCTTCACCACGCTGGCACGTTCGATCGTGGGCCAGCAGGTGACGCCGAAGGCGGCCGATGCGGCCTGGGCCAAGCTGCTGGCCACCTGCCCGAAGCTCTCGCCGGCCCAGGTGCTCAAGGCCGGCGCCGTCGAGCTGGCCGGCTGCGGACTGTCCAAGCGCAAGACCGAGTACATCCTCGACCTGGCCGACAGTTTCAAGGCCAAGCGCGTCCATGCCGACCTGTGGTCGCAGATGGACGACGAGGCCGTCATCGCCGAACTGGTCCAGATCCGCGGCATCAGCCGCTGGACAGCGGAGATGTTTTTGATATTTAATCTGCTCCGTCCAAACGTGCTGCCGCTCGACGATCCCGGCCTGATCCAGGGAATCAGCCAGAATTATTTCTCTGGCGAACCTGTTTCTCGCAGCGATGCGCGCGAAGTGGCGGCGAACTGGGAGCCCTGGCGTACGGTGGCAACCTGGTATTTATGGCGTAGTCTCGATCCGGTATCCGGTTCGGGTACGGTAGAATAACGCCCACAACAGGGGCCCACGAGGCCCGGTGCATGCTGCGCGAACGGAAACGCTGCGGCCACGAAATAATCCGGAGGTACAATGACTAAAACAACTTTCCTCAATTTTGAGCAGCCGATCGCCGAGCTGGATTCCAAGATTGAAGAGCTGCGTTTCGTGCAAGACGATTCCGCCGTCGACATCTCGGAAGAGATCGACCGCCTGGCCAAGAAGAGCCAGCAGCTCACCAAGGACATCTACGCCAAGCTGACCCCGTGGCAGGTGTCGCAGATCGCCCGCCACCCGCAGCGTCCATACACGATGGACTACGTGAACGCGATCTTCACCGACTTCCACGAACTGCACGGCGACCGCAGCTTCGCAGACGACCAGTCGATCATCGGCGGCCTGGCCCGCTTCAACGGCCAGGCCTGCATGGTCATCGGCCACCAGAAGGGCCGCGACACCAAGGAACGCGCAATGCGCAACTTCGGCATGCCGCGTCCGGAAGGCTATCGCAAGGCCATGCGCCTGATGAAGCTGGCGGAAAAATTCGGCCTGCCGATCTTCACCTTCGTCGATACCCCGGGCGCCTTCCCGGGCATCGACGCCGAAGAGCGCGGCCAGTCGGAAGCGATCGGCCACAATTTGTACGTGATGGCCGAGCTGAAGGTCCCGTTGATTGCGACCATCATCGGCGAAGGCGGTTCGGGCGGCGCGCTGGCGATCGCCGTGGGCGACGCGGTGCTGATGCTGCAGTACTCGACCTACTCGGTGATCTCGCCGGAAGGCTGCGCCTCGATCTTGTGGAAGACCTCGGAGCGCGCCAGCGACGCCGCCGACGCCCTGGGTCTGACCGCGCACCGCCTGAAGGCCATCGGCCTGATCGACAAGATCGTCAACGAGCCGCTCGGCGGCGCGCACCGCGATCCGAAGCAGATGGCGCAGCTGCTCAAGCGCGCACTGGCCGACACCCTGCGCCAGTTCCAGGGCATGAAGACCAAGGACCTGCTCGACGCCCGTCACGCAAAGCTGATGGCTTACGGCAAGTTCAAGGAAACACTGCCGCGCGAAGAGTGAGTTCCACCCGTGCCGGACAAGTTCCGGTGATTTTCGCGCAGGCCATGCACGGCCTGCGCGAGTCGTTTACCCCCACCTCCATTGCGCTTGCCTGCAGCGGCGGCCTCGACTCAATGGCCCTGCTGCGGCTTGCCCATGCCTGGGCTGCCGAGCAGGGCATCGTCCTGCATGCCTTCCACGTCCATCACGGACTGAGCCCGAATGCCGATGCCTGGCTGGCGCATTGCCGTGAGGCCTGCGCGGCGCTCGGCATCGCCTTCGACAGTCGCCACGTCGAGGTCGTCAAGGGCAAGGACGGCATCGAGTCGGCCGCGCGCAAGCTGCGCTACCGCGCGCTGGGCGAGATGTGCGTCGCCCACGGTGTGCCGCTGCTGCTCACCGCCCACCACCTCGACGACCAGGCCGAGACGGTCCTGCTCCAGCTGCTGCGCGGCTCCGGCCCGGCCGGGCTGTCGGGCATGGACGCGGCCAATCGCGCGCCCGGCCTGCTGGGCGACCCGGAACTGGTCATGGCGCGTCCGCTGCTGCCGCTGTCGCGCGCCCAGCTCGAAGACTACGTGCGTGCCGAAGGCCTGGCGTGGGTCGAGGATGAATCGAACAGCGATCCGCGCCATGCCCGCAACGCCTTGCGCCACGCGGTGATGCCGGCGCTGGCAGCCAGCTTCCCGGGTTACCAGGCGCGGCTGGCGCGCGGGGCGGCCCACGTGCAGTCGGCCCAGCGCATCCTGGATGAAGTCGCGGAGCAGGACCTGGCCGCCTGCCTCGAAGGCGAGGCGGTCGACTTGTCGCGCGTGCAGAAACTCAGCCGCGATCGAGCCGACAACATGCTGCGCCACCTGTTCCATGTGCGCGGCCTGGCGATGCCCTCGACCGCCTGGCTGGCCGAGATGGTGTCCCAGCTGTTCTCGGCGCGCGAGGATGCGCAATTGAAAGTGACGCACCCGGGCTGCGATATCCGCCGCCACCGCGGCAAGCTCTACCTCACACCGAAGCTGCCGGAGCTTGCCGGCATGCGCGACCCCGACGATATCGGCGTCCTGGTCAAGGAGGGCCAGCGCTTCCGCTGGAACGGCGAGGCCGCGCTGGACTTTCCTGCCTACGGCGGCGCGCTCCATTTCGAGGCCGCGCCGACAGGGTTCGATCCGGCCTGGCTGCGCAGCCAGTTTCTTACCATCGACTTCCGCCAGGGCGGGGAACGCCTCAAGCCCGCCGCCAACCGTCCCAGCCGTGGCCTGAAGGCGCATTACCAGTCCCTCGGCGTGCCAAGCTGGGAGCGCGAGCGTGCGCCGCTCGTGTGGGCGGACCGCGAGCTGCTGTTTGCCGCCGGCATCGGCATGGATTGCCGCCACCTGAGCACGGGGCAGGGCGAGCGCATCGCACTGCGCTGGGTGCCTCAAGCTGTCTAGACTTGTTTTTGTTTCTATACGAAAACGGTATTACTTTATTTTGTTTTCGTATAGCTTTTTCTCCCGACCGTCTTGTGATACTGCGCTGCAGCATGCTAGAGTAAGGGTCCCCTTTTGATCTTTCAACAAGCTGGAACCCTCCCTGATATGGCTTTAATTGTCCACAAGTATGGCGGGACGTCGATGGGCTCGACGGACCGTATCAAGAATGTCGCGGCCCGCGTGGCGAAGTGGCATGATGCCGGCCACCAGATCGTCGTGGTGCCGTCCGCGATGTCCGGTGAAACCAACCGCCTCATCGCGCTGGCCAAGGAAATCATGCCGCAACCGGACCCGCGCGAACTGGACATGATTGCCTCGACCGGCGAGCAGGTCTCGGTGGGCCTCCTGGCGATGGCGCTGCTGGCCATCGGCAAGGACGCGGTCTCGTACACCGGCTGGCAGGCGGGCATCCGCACCGATTCCTCGTTCACCAAGGCGCGCATCCAGTCGATCGACGACACCCGCGTGCGCGGCGATCTCGAAGCCGGCAAGATCGTCATCATCACGGGTTTCCAGGGCATGGACGAAGATGGCAACATCTCGACGCTGGGCCGTGGCGGTTCGGACACCTCGGCCGTGGCGATCGCCGCCGCGCTGAAGGCCGACGAATGCCTGATCTACACCGACGTCGACGGCGTGTACACGACCGACCCGCGCGTGGTGCACGAGGCGCGCCGCCTGAACAAGATCACCTTCGAGGAAATGCTCGAACTGGCCTCGCTGGGCTCGAAAGTGCTGCAGACGCGTTCGGTCGAGTTCGCAGGTAACTACCAGGTCCCGACGCGCGTGCTGTCGTCGCTGACCGATCCCCTGATGCCGCTGGACGAAGAAGCGAAGTCCGGCACCCTGATTTCGTTTGAGGAAGAAAGCAACATGGAACAAGCCGTCATCTCCGGTATCGCCTTCAATCGCGATGAAGCCAAGATCACCGTCCTGGGCGTGCCGGACAAGCCGGGCGTGGCCTTCCACATCCTCGGCCCGATCGCCGAAGCGAACGTCGAAGTCGACATGATCATCCAGAACCAGTCGGTGGACGGCAAGACCGACTTCACCTTCACCGTCTCGCGCGGCGACTACGCGAGGGCGATGGGCGTGCTGGAAGAGCAGCGCGAGGCGCTGGGCGCGGCCAAGATCCTGGGCGATGCGAAAGTGTCGAAGGTGTCGGCCGTGGGCGTCGGCATGCGCAGCCACGTCGGCGTGGCCTCGCAGATGTTCCGTACCCTGTCGGAAGAGGGCATCAACATCATGATGATCTCGACCTCGGAGATCAAGATCTCGGTGCTGATCGACGAGAAATACATGGAACTGGCCGTGCGCGCCCTGCACAAGGCTTTTAACCTCGAGCAAGCTTAACAATTTTCAAAATTTTTGGGCGTGCGTCCTTGACGCAACGTGCACCAGCCCTTAAGATGCGTGCACTCAGCGCTGACTGACACACAAGTCGGAACTGATTGGAGGCGTGGCCGAGTGGCCGAAGGCACTTCCCTGCTAAGGAAGCATATGGGCTTAAACCTGTATCGTGGGTTCGAATCCCACCGCCTCCGCCAAGTTATAAATAAGAAAGCCACCGCAAGGTGGCTTTTTTATTTGTAACTCAGGAGGCGAGGAGAGCGCCTGCGCGCTCTCCGCGTGGGATTCGAAGCGCGTCCGCCTGCAGGCGGCGCGGCGGCCTGCGGAACGCAGGCGAATCGCCACTTTGCGCCCGCTAGCGGGCGCCCCGCGAGCGCAGCTCGCGTCCTGTCCTCACTTTAAAGAAGGCTTGCGTACACGCGGCCACCCTAACAATTGCACGGCACCCCCACCGGCATCCCCAACCCCTCAACCGTCGCAATCGTCGTCGAAAACGGCAGCGCAAACGAAAACGGAATCAGCGAGAACAAGGGCACGTAAGGCACGGCGTCGCACTCATCCGCCCCTCCACCCGGCATGCAGATGCGAACCCGCACCAGCCGAATGCAGCGCGCACCATCCATGTCCTGTGCGCAGTTGACGCGGTTCTCCAGCGGATTGGCGGGCAAAGCCGTGCCGAGCGATACGGGCACATTGGAGTTCGCCGGAAGGCGCAGGTAGTCGATCCTGACGTGCCGATCCGAGATGGGATCGCCCATCAACAGAACGCCCGGCGTGGTCCGGAAAATCGCTTGCTCACGTACATCCTGCATAGCGCCCTCGTTGCTGAAGTCCGTATTCACGGCCAGCGCCGCGGCCCGGCGTGTCACTTCCTGCAGCGTATTGCAGAGGTACATCGCCCGTGCAAGCTCGACAATGCCGAAAAACAGGATGAAGAAGATCAGCGCCACCAGCGCGAATTCGACCGCGGCGCCGCCGCGTTGCTTCACCGGTGATCGGTAACACATGCGGGTTTGGTTAGTTGTTGTCATGATATAGCTGAACCTGCGCTCCTAGCGTCTGCTCGGGAACCAGCCCGGCGAATTCTCCGTAGAGGGAGGTGGCGGTCGCCGTCCTGGTCATGAAGAACTTTCCTATGCCAAGTACGCTTGCTTTGTTGTCGGTGACCGGGCAAGCCAGCAGGGGCAGATTCAGGACGCGCCGACCCCGGATACTCTTGTTCGTCGTCGCCGGCGCCCTGTAGAAGACTGACCCGCTCTTGTATGAATACGGCGTGGGCGTGGCCGCATCGGACGGATAGGGCGTGGCCGTAGAGGGTTTCGGCTTGCCGGCATACAGGGACTCCCATGCCGTGGTGTCGAAGCTCGCATAGCCCCCGGCCGGTTCCGGATCGCCCAGGTCCTCATACGATTCATATTTCACCGCCTTGGCATACGACCACAGCGGCCCCCAGTGGGCGGCCGTGGTGCCGGTGGGTGCGCTGTCCGGTCCCGCGATCGTCGACCGTCTTTCCGTGGTCTCCAGGCGTTTCGCCGCTTGCCCCTCCGGTTGGACGCTCATCCATGGCGAGCCGCCGTCGTAGGTGTATTCCTTGATGTTCGCGTCGGCCGGCGCCGTACGGGCGTCACACTGGATCCGCGGCGTGGTGCTGTAGGAACCGAAGCGCGAATTCAGATGGTAGTAGAGGCTGGAAATCGGGAATGAAGACGACACGACCACTTTCCCGCCTGTCAGCCTGGTCATCGCCATCGTTCCTGTGCACACGAAGGGGGCAAGGGTGTCGACATTGGTGATGGGCGCAGTACCCGGCAGGGGATTGACCGTGAAGGTCTGTCCGGCGGTCGACCCGGGCCGGTTAAGGTCCAGCAAGTTGTAACTGATGCCGCGCCGGAAACCATGTTCCTCGAGTTCGCCGTTGTGATCGCGGCGCGCCTCATCGCGCATGGCGCAAATGCCCAGCGGTGTGACGCCAATCGCGGAGCGTCCCGCGATCGCGCGGGAGCTGGAAGTCGCGATATCGGCGTCTGCAAACACATGCAAGAAAGATGCTTTCACCTCGCCGTAGTCGGCGTCGAGGTCGCGCGTGTCCACTTTCACGAACAGTAATTCGCCGGCATCCGCCTTCGCCTCCGCCGCGTTAAGCCAAGGGCCGCCCGGGCCGCTCCCGAACGCGATGGCCCGGTCCAGCGGGCCCACTGTCTTCATGCCGTACTGGTAGCTGGCCTTCCAGTTAGTGAACGACATGACGGTCGTTACCGCGTCCAGCGCACGCTGGACCCCTTGTTCGGTGCCGTCGAGCTGATTCGCTGCCGCCAGCGCGGCCGCATCGGCCAGGTTCTGCAGCTCCATCTTGCGGTTGTGGACTCGGGAAATGTCGAGGGCCAGCGCGAAGAAGGCGATGATAATGACGAGCGCTCCCGCGAACATGATCGCGATTGCTCCGGACTCGCGCACGGGAAGCCGTGGAGTACGATGCCGCCTCCACACGCCGCGTGCTGTGCTGTCATCCACCTCCATGCGTCTCTCCTGGCCTTGCGACATGTGTGAAAAGGTGATGGGGTCAATCGCGCCTGGCACTAGCGCCCCGCATAAGGGAGCACGACTCTGCTTTTCAAAACGAAGTTGGAATTGTCCAGATAGAGCGCAATTAATTCTGGAAAGACATCGTTGCGCAGGCTGACTTCCACGCTGACGCGAACGGTTTCCGGGCGCGTGACGTTGCACAGGGCGTCGTCGCAAAACAGTAGGATGGTGATCCCTTCGGCCCACGGGGCGATATCCATCAGTTCCTGTTGCGCTATCCATCGGGCCACCGCTGGATAGCGTGGCTCGTTGAATGCTCCGCCACCGGTCCGTATCTCGGCTTGCGTGGCCGTCGACAGAAATCGCGCGGCATCGTGCGCAGCCTTCTGCGTTGCGCTGTAAGCCCAGAAGAGGCGTGCGAAAAAGAGCATCAAGGTGAGAAGCATGACGAGAACAGGCAGAATGAATGCCATTTCGACGGCAACACTACCCTTTTCCGTCTTGCGGAACAGCCGCGGACACGTTTTCATCGCTTCCCTTTCCAGAGCCCTTTGCCTGTCTCGATTCTAGACACCGAATTTTTGAGGCAATTGACATAGGACATTGCGCCAACACATCATGGCTCGGTCGCGACATCGCCGCGTTCGGATTTTTTCCGGCGCTCGGCACGGCGCCGCTTGTCCGCCCTGACCAGCAAGGCGCAGCAGGCGCATAACCAGAATACCCAGCAGCCCAGCGGAAACAAGACGATGTCGAGGTCCCGGTAAGCCAGTGCGATCGGGAGAAAGAAGCCGCTCAATGTGAGGGCGCTGCACAGGAAGACATGGTCGCGGGCGAACGCCAGCCGGGACCACGGCGCAAGGCAAAGGCATGCGGCCAGTAATCCGAACAGGAGCAGGGCGCCGCTCAGAAACAGGATGCCGAGGAGCGCGCCGAGGAGGAACGGGAACAGGGCGGGCAGCAGCAGCGCCCAGGCGGAGCCCCTGGACGCCGGCTTTGCTCCACCCGCCTTGCGCGGCGCGCCGGCCGTGGCGCGCGGCAGCGCAAGGACGGTCAGGATCGATCCGGGCAGCGCATTGAAGACGTGGGCGTACCAGCTTGCTCCCACGCTGATGGCCCATGCTTCGAGAAGCGCCCATCCTGCCAGGGAGAAGACCAGGATGATGAAGGAATAGTCGGCTTGTTGCGGCGGCTGCGCGTCGTACGACACCATGCATGACCTCTCGCGGTCGATCCGGGAACAGGCCAGGCTGCGTCGGCCCGGCCGCTGAAGGGTGATTCCTCCAGTCTGGCCCCTGGGAATTCTTTCCGCAAATAAAGCTATCGGAGAATTGAGGTGCGTCAGCAGGGCACGGGGCCCGCTCAGGCGTGGCCAATCCCGGCGCTGCTGTAGGTGCGTTCGAACTCCCAGATCGGCACGGGCCGGCCCAGCAGGTAGCCCTGCAGCGTTCCACAGCCCCCGCCGACCAGGAAGCTGCGCTGCGCCTCATGCTCGACCCCCTCGGCCACGATGTCGAGCTTGAGCTTGCGCGCCAGGGCGATGATGGCTTCGACGATCGGTGCGGCATCCGGATCGAGATGCACATCGTGCACGAAGGAGCGGTCGATCTTCAGGGCGCTCAAGGGGAAGCGCTTGAGGTAGGCGAGCGAGGAATAACCGGTGCCGAAATCATCCAGCGAAAAATGCACGCCCTGCTTGCACAGCGCGCGCATCCGCTCGATGACCTCGGCAACGTTGTGGGCCAGCACGCTTTCGGTCAGTTCCAGGCACAGCTTGTCGGGTGGTGCGCCGGTTTCGAGCAGGGCGCTGGCCACGCGCCCGGTGAAATCGGCACTGTGCAGCTGGTGCGCGCTGATGTTGACCGCCAGCTCGAGTTGACCGAGCGTGCGGTCGGCGCGCCAGCGTGCCAGGGCGCGGCAGCTTTCATCGAGCACGTACTGGCCCAGCGGCACGATCAGGCCCGAGGATTCCGCCACGCCGATGAAGTCGTCGGGGACGAGCAGCGCGCCGTCGGCGCGGCGCCAGCGCACCAGCACCTCGGCGCCGACCAGGCGACCAGCGCTGGAGAACTGCGGCTGGCAGTACAGCACGAACTCGTGCGCCGACAAGCCTTCGCGCAGGGCGTGCTCGAGCGCCGCCTGGTGCTCGGCCGAGGCCTGCATGCCGGGGTCGAAAAAGCGCGCCGTATTGCGTCCCTCCGACTTGGCACGGTACATGGCCAGGTCGGCCTGCTTGAGGATGGTGTCGAGATCGGTCGCTCCGCCGTCGAACAGCGCGACGCCCATGCTCGGCGTGCTCAGGAACAGCCTGCCGTCCAGGTAATAGGGCTGGGCCAGGGAGCTTTGCAGTTTCTCCACGACATGCTGGGCCTCCGAGACCGCGTCCCGGGATTCCTTCGCCAGGTCTTCCAGCACCAGCACGAATTCGTCCCCGCCCAGGCGCGCCAGCTGGTCGCAGTGGCGCACCGTATGGCGCAGGCGCTGCGCCACCTGGCGCAGCAGCATGTCGCCGAAGTCATGGCCCATGGTATCGTTGAGCAGCTTGAAGTTGTCCAGGTCGAGGAAGATCACGGCCCCGAAACAGCCCGAGCGCTGGCTGCGCGCCAGCGCCTTGTCCAGCTCCTCGACCAGCAGGCGCCGGTTCGGCAGGCCGGTGAGGTGGTCGAAATTGGCCAGCTCGTAGATGCGCTGCTCGGCCTGCTTGCGCTCGGTGAGGTCGGTATTGGTGCCGGAGACGCGCAGGGCCCGGCCCCTGGCGTCGCGCGTGACGAAACCGCGCGACAGCACCGGCACGTAATGCCCGTCACGATGGCGCAGGCGCCACTCGACGCTATAGGTTTCGCGGTCCCCCTCCAGCAGGTCCTTCCAGAAGCGAAGCAGCTCGGGCCGGTCCTCAGGGTGCATCAGCTCCAGCCACAGGTCCGTATGGCAGCCGAGTTCGTCGGGCTGGTAGCCGAGCATGGTCCACCAGCGCTGGGAATAATGGATCTCGTCCTCGACGAGATCGTAATCCCAGTACGCATCGGTCGAGCCCAGCAGGACAAGGCGCAGCCGCTCCTCGGATTTCTGCAGGCTCTGCTCGGCCTCCTTCAGCGCGGTGCAGTCGGTGAAGCACACGACCACCCGGCGCAATACGCCCTGCTCGTCGCGCTCCGGATAGGCGTTACAGATCAGCCAGCGTACCGGGTCCGTCTCGGTGTCGCAGATACCGAGCACCTGCTGGGACAGCTGGCGGCCGGTACGCAGCACTATGTTGACGGGAAACTGCTTCGCTTGCATGGGGCTGCCGTCGGCACAAAACATTTGCCAGGATTTGCCGTCCGAGCCTGTGCCGCACAATTGCGCCAGGCTGCGCCCGATGAGCTCGCAGGCAAGACGGTTGGCGTGCAGGATGCGGCCGTCGACGTCGTGCACGACGACGCCCGCCGGCAGGTGCTCGAGCAGGTCGTCGAGCCGGCGCTGAAGATCCGCGGCAGTGCTGGAAGCCATGATGACAGCTGAACTGGAGTGGTCGTGTTTACGCGCGATGGTAGCACGACGCTCCATAACAGGGCAGCACGGACATCCGCGTCCCAGGCCGCTATCCGGCCAGTATCTCCTCGACGGCGGCGATGTCCGCCTCCGCCAGTTCCGGCATCGAGGCCGCCCGCACCGCCTCGACGACCTGCGAGGGCCTGCTCGCGCCGATCAGCGCCGACGTGACCGCCGGCTGGCGCAGCACCCAGCGCAGCGCCAGTTGCGCCAGCGACTGTTCGCGCTGCTTCGCGAAGGCATTCAAGGCACGCGAGATACTCAGCCGCTCGTCCGTGAGATGCTCCTTGCGCAGGAAGCCCGCGCTGCCCGCCGCGCGCGAGTCGCCGGGCAGCCCATCGCCCAGGTAGCGATCGGTGAGCAGGCCCTGCGCCAGCGGAGAAAAGGCGACCGCGCCGATGCCTTCCTGCGCCAGCACCGGCAGCAGCTCGGTCTCCACCTGGCGCACGAACATGCTGTAGCGAGACTGGTTGACGATGCAGGGCGTGCCCAGCCGGCGCAGTTCCGCCGCGGCCAGGCGCGTCTGTTCGCCCGGGTAGTTCGAGATGCCGGCGTAGAGGGCGCGTCCGCTGCGCACGATGTAGTCGAGCGCCGCCACGGTCTCTTCGATCGGGGTGCCTGGGTCGGGCCGGTGGTGGTAGAAGATGTCGACGTAGTCGAGCCCCATCCGCTTCAAGCTCTGGTCCAGGCTGGCGACCAGGTACTTGCGGCTGCCCCAGTCGCCATAAGGGCCGGGCCACATGGTGTAGCCGGCCTTGGTGCTGACCACGATCTCGTCGCGGTAGGGCCGCAGGTCCAGGTCGAGCAGGCGCCCGAAGTTGCTCTCCGCCGAGCCCGGCGGTGGCCCGTAGTTGTTGGCCAGGTCGAAGTGGGTGATGCCGAGGTCGAAGGCGGTGCGGACGATCTCGCGCTGGCGCGCCAGGTCGTCGCCGCCGCCGAAGTTGTGCCACAGGCCGAGCGAAATGGCCGGCAGACTCAGGCCGCTGCGGCCGCAGCGGCGGTACGGCACCGACCCGTAGCGTCCGGGAGCAGCTTCCCAGTTCATGCCGCGACCGCGCCCGCGCCGGCGGCGGCGCGGCAGACGTAGATCGTCGCGCTGCCGCCGTTCGGCGCGGTGTAGGCGCGTTGAACGGCCTCGCGGGCGGCGTCGACCAGATCGTGCGGCACCAGCGCCACCACGCAGCCGCCGAAGCCGCCCCCGGTCATGCGCACACCGCCGGCCGTTCCAATCACCGACTTGACGATGCCGACCAGCTGGTCGATCGCCGGCACGGTGATCTCGAAATCGTCGCGCATCGAGGCGTGCGAGGCTTCCATCAGTTCGCCCATGCGTACCAGGTCGCCCGCGGCCAGCGCTTGCGCCGCGGCGGCCACGCGCGCGATCTCGGTCACGACGTGGCGCGCGCGGCGCAACACCACCGGATCGAGCTCGGCGGCGCGGGCTTCCAGGGTGGCCAGGTCGAGGTCGCGCAGGGCGGGCAGGCCGAAATGGCGGGCCGCCTGTTCGCACTGTTCGCGCCGCGTGTTGTAGGCGCTGTCGACCAGGCCGCGCGCGACATGGGAATTGAAGATCATGATGGCGGCGTTCGCCGGGACCGGCACCGGCCGGACCTCGAGCGAACGGCAGTCGATCATCAGGGCATGGTCCTGCACGCCGCAAGCCGAACTGATCTGGTCCATATTGCCGCACTTGGTGCCGACGAAATCGTTCTCGGCGCGCTGGGCGACCAGGGCCATGTCGACCGGGCTCAGACCCTCGAAGCCGGGCAGGGTGGCGAACAGCCGGCAAACGGCTACCGACAGCGAGGCCGACGAGGACAGGCCGGCGCCCTGCGGCACGTCGCCGGCGATGGCCAGGTCCATGCCCTGCACGGGCAAGCCGCGCTCCACCAGATCGCGCACCACGCCGCGCACGTAGTTGGCCCACATCGGCGCGTCCAGGCGTTCGATCGTCGCGTCGAGCGTGTAGGCGTCGAGCGCGCCGTCATAGTCGGCCGCGGCGACGCGTATCTGGCGGTCGTCGCGCAAGCGCGCCACGATGACCGTGCGGTAGTCGATGGCGCAGGGCAGCACCAGGCCGTCGTTGTAGTCGGTGTGTTCGCCGATCAGGTTGACGCGGCCGGGGGCTTGCACCTGGATCGAAGGGGCCTGGCCGAAGGCGGCCTGGAAGACGGCGGCCGCGCGGGCCAGCGGAGTAGCGTTCATCGTGCTTTCAAGTGGACGGGTTGTGGAGGTAATGCACTTCGGACTGGGCGCGCAGCTGGGCGGCCGCCTGTTCCGGGGTCAGGTCGCGCTGGGTCTCGGCCAGCATCTCGAAACCGACCATGAACTTGCGCACCGAGGCCGAGCGCAGCAGGGGCGGGTAGAAGTGCGCGTGCAGCTGCCATGGGGTAGCGTCGTCTTCTGAATACGGCGCGCCGTGCCAGCCCATCGAGTAGGGGAAGGAGGTCTGGAACAGGTTGTCGTAACGGGTCGTCAGGCGCTTCAGGGCCAGCGCCAGGTCGGCGCGCTGTTCCTGGTTCAGCTCTTCCAGGCGCTTGACCGGGAAGCGCGGCAGCAGCAGGGTCTCGAAGGGCCAGCTGGCCCAGTACGGCACCACGGCCAGCCAGTGGGAGGTAACGACGACCACGCGTTCGCCATCGGCCGCCTCGCGCTCGACGTAGTCGAGCAGCAGCGGCTTGCCCTGTTCGGCGAAATACGCGCGCTGCTGGCGGTCCTCGCTGGCCGGCAGGTCGGGCAGGAAGCTGGTGGCCCAGATCTGGCCGTGCGGGTGCGGGTTCGAGCAGCCCATCACGGCGCCCTTGTTCTCGAAGACCTGCACCCAGCGGTGCTGCCGGCCGAGTTCCGCGGACTGCTCGCACCAGGTGTCGACCACGCCTTCGATCGCCGCCAGCTCCAGCAGCGGCAGCGACTTGCTGTGGTCCGGGGAAAAGCAGATGACACGGCTGGTGCCGCGCGCGCTCATGGACTGGAACAGCGGATCGTCGCCGGGCGTGGCCTCGGGCGTGTCGGCCATCAGGGCGGCGAAGTCGTTGGTGAACACATAGGTGCCCGTATAGTCGGGATTCTTCTCGCCGTTGACGCGGGTGTTGCCGGCGCACAGGTAGCAGCTGGGGTCGTGCGCGGGCCTGGCTTCGCGGTCGACCGCTTCCTGCTGGCCCTGCCACGGGCGCTTGGCGCGGTGCGGCGAGACCAGCACCCAGTCGCCCATGAGCGGGTTGTAGCGGCGGTGAGGATGATCGGTGGGATTGAACATCGAGGACCTCGTTCGATTCGGGTAATAGAGGAATGCTTGTGCGGCGAGTTGCCGACAGGATGGCGAAGTGTAATGCGTTTCCCTTTTCAAGAACGCATGCTTGGCAAATTGCTCATGTTCATGAGTGCTTGATGGAAAAACTCAAGGGCGTGAGTGTTTCGGGCGGCGGGCCGATAGCGCTTGCGGTGCGCGCTCCGGCATGCCTAGACTGGCAGCCCGTTCTTGTTGCTCATCGTACATCGCCATGATTGCTTTCGATTTCGCCGCCGCCGGGCTGCTGCGCAAGGCCGCGGCCGCTGCACTGACCACGTGCTTCGCACTGCTCGGGGCCGCCCACGCCGCGCCGGTCGACTTGAACCAGGGCTGGCTGTTCCACCGCGACGACAGCCGCCAGGCCGCCGGCATCGAACAGGTCCCCGCCCATGGCTGGACCCGGGTCGACCTGCCGCACGCGGCGCGCATCGAAGCGCGGGTGCCGACGGCGCCCTGGCAGGGGACGGTCTTCTACAAGAAACGGCTCCAGAGCGCGCTGCGTCCGGGCGAGCGCGCCATCCTGCGCTTCGAGGGCGTGATGAACGTGGCGGACGTCTGGCTGAACGGGAAGCACCTGGGCCAGCACCTGGGCGGCTACCTGCCGTTCGCCTTCGATATCACCGACATCCTGCAGGCGGGAGGCGACAATGAACTGGTGGTGCGCGCCAACAACGAAGACAACCCGATCACCGGACCCAAGCCGCTCAAGGACCTGGACTACATCCAGCACGGCGGCATCTACCGGGGCGTGTCGCTCGCGATCAAGCCGCCGGTGCACGTCACCGACGAGATGCTCTCGGCGTCGCCGGGCGGCGGCGGCATCTTCGTCACCACGACCCAGGCAGACAAGAAGGCCGCCGTGGTCCAGGTCAAGACCGAAGTCAGCAACACATCGAACAGCGCGCAGGCGGTGACCGTGCGCCATACCCTGGCGTGGAAAGGCCGCCAGGTGGCCCGGGTGGAACAGCAGCTGCAACTGGCGGCGGGCGAACGCCGCCACGTGAGCATCCCGCTGAAACTCGCGCAGCCGAAGCTGTGGTCGCCGAAAGCACCAAACCTGTACCAGCTCGAGACGCGGGTAGCGGCCGCCGGCCGCGAAGACGTGGTCAACACCCGCATCGGCGTGCGCCACCTGGCCTTCGAGGACGGCAAGCTGCTGCTCAATGGCGAGCCGGTCCAGCTGCGCGGCGTGAACCGGCACCAGGAATATCCCTACGTCGGCTACGCGCTGTCGCAAGGCGCGGACCTGCGCGACGCGCTCCTGATCAAGAAGTACGGCTTCGACTACGTGCGCCTGTCGCATTATCCGCAGTCGCCCGCCTTCATGGCCGCGGCCGACGAGCTGGGGCTGATGGTGCTGCCGGCGATCCCGGGCTGGCAGTTCCACAACCCCGACCCCGCCTTTGCGCGCCAGGTGATCCGCACCTGCGCCGACATGATCCGGCGCGACCGCAACCACCCAAGCGTGCTGGCCTGGGAGTGCTCGCTGAACGAGAGCCGTATGCCGGACGCGCTGGTGCAGGCCCTGCACGACACGGTGCATGCCGAATATCCGGGCGACCAGGCCTTCTCGGCCGGCTGGGTGCCGCAGACCTATGACATCTACCTGCAGGCGCGCCAGCACAGGATAGGGAGCAAGCATGCGCTGCCGAACAAGCCGCTGATCGTGTCCGAATACGGCGACTGGGAATACTACGCCATGAACGCGGGCTTCAACCAGGGCGCCTGGTCCGACCTGAAACCGGCCGACCGTTCCAGCCGCCAGGCGCTGGGGAGCGGCGAAACGCGACTGCTGCAGCAGGCCAGGAACGTGGCCGAGGCCCACGACGACAACTATGCAACCCCGGCCTTCGCGGACGGCTACTGGGTGATGTTCGACTACGCGCGCGGCTACGCGCCGGACCTCGAAGAGTCGGGCGCGATGAGCATCGAGCGCCTGCCCAAGTTCTCGGCCGAGTTCTTCCGCTCGCAGCGCGATGCGGCGGAAGTGTCGCCGCGCTGGGGCGGCGGCCCGATGGTGTTCATCGCCAGCTACTGGCAGCCCGAATCGTCGCCGCGGGTGCGCGTGTTCAGCAATGCCGAGGAAGTCGAGCTGCGCCTGAACGGCAAGCCGGTCGGGCGCAAGAAGAGCCTGCCGTCGGCGACGCATCCGCGCCTGCGGCATCCGCCGCTGGAATTCGATACCGGCGGTTTCGCGCCCGGCGAACTGGTGGCGCGCGCGTATTCGGGCGGGCGCATGGTGGCCGAGCACCGCGTCCGCACCCCCGGCGCGCCGGTCAGGCTGGCGCTGGCGCTGGACGACATGGGCGTGCCCGCAACAAGCGGCGACCTGGTGTTCGTCCGCGCCCGCCTGCTCGACGCCAACGGCACCACGGTGCCGCTGAGCGGCCGGGAAGTGGCCTTCACCGCCGGTCCGGGCGCCGAGATCGTCGGCAGCTCCACGGTGTTCACCGAGGCCGGCATCGCCAGCGTGCTGGTGCGCGTCCAGGGGCCGCGCGCCAATCTGAGCGCCCAGGCCGACAACTTGACAGGAGGGCTCGCACCATGAAGACCGGCACGCTCCTCAAGCATGCGGCCCGCAGCTCGCTGGCCGTCCTCCTGTGGGGCGCCTGCGCGATCGGCCAGGCCGCCGAGGTGCTCGACCTGTCCGGCGCCTGGCAGTTCGCGCTGGATCGCGAGGACCAGGGGGTGGCGCAGGGCTGGCAAGGCCGCAACCTGCCGGACAGCATCGCGCTGCCCGGCATCCTGAACGCGCAAGGCTACGGCGACGAGATCAGCGCCCAAACCCCGTGGGTATTGTCCCTGTACGACAAGCACTGGCACCAGCGCGCGCAGTACCTGCCGTATGCCCAGCCGGGCAAGGTGAAGGTGCCCTTCCTGGCGCAGCCGCAACGCCACTACCTGGGCGCCGCCTGGTACGGGCGCGAGGTCGAGGTGCCGGCCAGATGGAAGGGCAAGCGCGTGGTCCTGTTCCTGGAGCGGCCGCGCTGGGGATCGACGCTGTGGGTCGACGGGCGCGAGGTGGGCGCCAATCGCAGCCTGGTGGCCGAACACGCCTACGATCTCGGCCTCCTGGGGCCGGGCCGGCACCGCATCAGCGTCCGCGTCGACAACCGCATGCTGATGGACTACCGCCCGGATTCGCACAGCGTCTCCGATTCGCAGGGCATGAGCTGGAACGGCATCGTCGGCAAGGTCGAACTGCGCGCCACCACGCCGGTGTACATCGACGACGCTCAGGTATTCCCGCGCGTGAGCGACCGCAGCGCCCTGGTGCGGGTGCGGATCGGCAATGCCGGCGGCAAGGCGGGCAGCGGTACGCTCACGGCCAATGGCCGGCGCATTCCGGTGCGCTGGCTTGCATCCGGCGGCGAGGCGGAGTTCCGGGTGCAGTACCCGAAAAACGCGCAGACCTGGGACGAATGGAACCCGGCCCTGCAGAAGCTCGCGCTGCGCCTGCAGGGCGAGGGAGCGGACGACCGGCAGCAACTGCGCTTCGGTTTCGTCGAGATCCGGGCCGAGGGCAAGGACATCCTGGTCAACGGCCGGCCCACCTTCTTCCGCGGCACCCATGACGGCGGCGGTTTTCCGCTCACCGGCCATCCGCCCACCGATGTCGAATCCTGGAAGCGGATCTTCAGGATCAACAAGGCCTGGGGCATCAACCACGTGCGCTTCCATTCCTACAACCCGCCGCAGGCGGCCTTCGCCGCCGCCGACGAGGTCGGGATCTACCTGCAGGCCGAGCCGGGCATGTGGAATGCCGTCTCGCCCGGCACGCCGATGGAAGCCATGCTCTACGAGGAAAGCGAGCGCATGCTGCGCTCCTTCGGCAACCATCCGTCCTTCCTGCTGTTCAGTCCCAGCAACGAGCCGAAGGGCAACTGGAAAGCCGCCTTCGACAAGTGTATCGCCCATTACCGCGCGAGGGATCCGCGGCGCCTGTACACCAACGGCACCGGCCATACCGAACCCTCGGTGCCGGGACTGGACCAGGGCACCGACTTCCTGGCCGTCCAGCGCATCGGCCCCAAGCCCCTGCGCAACAAGACCGGCTGGTTCGGCCGCGACTATGCCGCCTCGCTCGAGGACGTCAAGGTGCCGGTGATCACCCACGAGATCGGCCAGTGGATCGCCTATCCCGACTTCAAGGTGGTCGACAAGTTCACCGGCTACCTGCGCCCCGGGAACTACGAGATCTTCCGCGATTCCGCGCGCGACCAGGGCGTGCTGGAGAAGAACGAGGAATTCGCGCTGGCCTCGGGCGCCTTCCAGCTGGCCTGCTACAAGGAAGAGATCGAAGCGGCGCTGCGCACGCGCGGCATCTCGGGCTACCAGATGCTCGACCTGCACGACTACCTGGGCCAGGGCACGGCCCTGGTCGGGGTGCTGGACGCCTTCTGGGAGCCGAAGGGCTACGCCACGCCGGAAGGCTTCCGCCGCTTCAACGGCGAGACCGTGCCGCTGGCGCGCCTCGAGCGCCGCGTCTACACCACCGCGCAGCGGCTACGAGTGCCGGTGGAGATCGCCCACTACGGCCGCGCCGACCTGCGCGGGGCCCGGCCCCGGTGGAAGCTGGTGGACGCCGCTGGCAAGACCGTGATCGAGGGCCGCCTGCCGGCGCTGGACATCGCCACCGGGACCAACACCCTGCTTGGACGGATCGGTGTCGACCTGTCGCAGCTGGCGGCGCCGCGGGAATACCGGCTGGTGGTGGGCCTGGACGGCACCCAGATTGCCAACGACTGGAGCCTGTGGGTCTACCCCGAACGGGTCGACACCGCCGCGCCGCCGGGCGTGTTCGTCACCCATGCCTGGATCGATGCCGAGCGCCTGCTGGCCGAGGGCGCGAAGGTGCTGTACATGCCGCCCAAGGCGGACCTGGACTGGAGCTCGCCGCCGCTGGCGGACGTCCCGGTGTTCTGGAACCGCTTGATGAGCCCGGGCTGGGGCCGCATGCTCGGCACCTGGGTCGACACGGCGCATCCGGCGCTGGCGGGCTTTCCCACGGCCGCCCACCACGACTGGCAATGGACGGAACTGGTGGCGGGCGCACGCGCCATGAACCTCGGGCGCCTGCCGCGCGCGCTGCAGCCCATCGTGCAGCCGATCGACGACTGGAACCGCAACTACAAGCTGGGCCTGCTGTTCGAAGCCCGGGTAGGGAAGGGCCGGCTGCTGGTGTCGACCGCCGACCTGGCCAACCGCCTGGACGAGCGCGTGGTGGCGCGCCAGCTGCGCCGCTCGGTGCTGGACTACATGGCAAGCAGCGCCTTCGCCCCGAAGGTGGACGTCGCCCCCGCCGCGTTCAGGTCGGTCCTGTTCGATACCCGCGTGATGAGAAAGCTCGGCGCCACGGCCAGCGGCTGGCCGAACGCCGGCAATGCGGTCGACGGCGACCCGAATACCTTCGCCCTGCTCAATGCTCCGGCGGGCGCGCCGCGGCCGCAGACCGCGCTGACCATTGCCTTTCCCCAGGCGGTGTCTTTTGATGGCCTGGTCCTGATGCCGCGCCAGAACCACCGCGACCACGAGGGCGACGTGCGCGCGCTGTCGGTGCAGGTCAGCGACGATGGCCACAGCTGGCGCGAGGTGCTGCGCACCGAGCTGTCGTCCAGTTTCGATCCGCAGGCGTTGCGCTTTGGCCAGGCCGTGAGCGCCCGCCAGCTCCGGCTGGTGCCGCTGTCCGGCTTCGGCGCGGACCGCGCCAGCGCCTTTGCCGACGTCGCCGTCTCGTACACGGGCCCCGCGCTGCCGGCCCTGCCGGGTGACGTGGAGTACAGCCGCTCGCGCTCGGCCAGCGCCGACGTCGACGAGGCCGGCATGGACGACCGGCGGCCGAGGGGCGGCAGCAGGCCTTGATCTTCGGAGCGTCCCTTTTTTCCACGAAAAAATCATCCGGATGAGTCATTGTGGTGGTGGCGATTTTTGCATGGGACAGCGGCTTATGATGCATCGCTGACATCGTTTTCATGTCAGGCAGTCGTAGGCAAAACCCATACCAAATACGCCAACGGAGACAACATGATTCACAAGAAAGCGAGAGCCTCGACCCTCGTGCTCGCATTGCTGGCCGCCGCCGGCAGCGCCGGCGCGGTCATCACCATCCCCGGCAAGCAGATCGAAAACCTGAACCGCGGCGCGGTCGCAATCGCGAGTGGCTCCGGGGTCTTCATCAGCTGGCGCCAGCTGGCCACCGACGTCGGCGGCACCAGCTTCAACGTGTACCGCGGCGCGACCCGGCTGAACGCCTCGCCCCTGAATGCACTGAACTTCACCGACCCGGGCGGCGCCGCCACCGACAGCTACACCGTGCGCGAGGTCGTGAACGGCGTGGAGCAGCCGGGCAGCCCGGCCGGCGCGACCTGGGCCAAGCCCTACAAGTCGATCCCGGTGCAGGCGCCCCCGAGCGGCGTTACGCCCACCGGCGAAGCCTATACCTATGAAATCAACGACGGCAGCCCGGCCGACCTGGACGGCGACGGCAGCTACGAGATCATCGTCAAGTGGCAGCCGAGCAACGCCAAGGACAACTCGCAGTCGGGCTACACTGGCAACACCTACCTGGATGCCTACAAACTCGACGGCACCCGCATGTGGCGCATCGACCTGGGCAAGAACATCCGCGCCGGCGCCCACTACACCACCTTCGTCGCCTACGACTTCGACGGCGACGGCCAGGCCGAGCTGATGGCGAAGACGGCCGACGGCACGGTCGACGGCCAGGGCGTGGTCATCGGTTCGCCGAGCGCCGACCACCGCAACAGCGCCGGCTACGTCCTCGCCGGTCCCGAATTCCTCACCGTGTTCAACGGCCTGACCGGCGCCGCCATGAAGACGGTGAATTACCTGCCGGCGCGCGGCAGCGTGTCGGCCTGGGGCGACAACTACGGCAACCGGGTCGACCGCTTCCTCGGCGGCGTGGCCAACCTCGACGGCAACCGCCCGAGCGCCATCTTCTCGCGCGGCTACTACACGCGCGCCGTGATCGCGGCCTGGGACTGGCGCGACGGCGCCTTGACTAGCCGCTGGGTGTTCGACACCGACGTCGCCGGCAGTGCGGCCAGGGGGCAGGGCGCGCACTGGTTCGCCACCGGCGACGCCAACGGCGACGGCCGCGACGACATCGTCTACGGCGCCGCCACCATCGACAGCTATGGACAGCTGCTGTACACCACCAAGCTGGGACATGGCGACGCGCTCCACTTCGGCAAGTTCGACCCGGACCGCGCCGGCCTGCAGGTCTACATGATCCACGAGTCGCCCGCGGCCTACGGCGCCAGCGGCTCCGGCCTGCACGACGCGGCGACCGGCGCGCTGATCTGGGGCGCGAGCGGCTCGAACGCCGACGTCGGCCGCGGCGTCTGCTTCGACGTCGACCCCAACTATCCTGGCGCGGAATGCTGGGCCTCGCGCGGCGGCCACCGCACGGTCACCGGCGCCCTGATCAACAGCACGGCGCCGAGCTCGATGAACTTCGGCGTCTGGTGGGACGGCGACCTGCTGCGCGAACCGATGGGCAGCGTGGCGGTCCAGAAATGGAACCCGGCCACCAGGACCTTCTCCACGCTGCTCGATACCAGCAGCTACGGCGGCACCACCAACAACGGCACCAAGGCCACGCCGGTGCTCACCGCCGACCTGTTCGGCGACTGGCGCGAAGAGATCGTCGTGCGCAACAGCAGCAATACCGAGCTGATGGTGTTCAGCACCGCGATTCCGACCACCACCCGCATCAACACCCTGATGCACGACCCGCACTACCGCAGCCAGGTGGCGGCGCAGAATGCCGGCTACAACCAGCCGCCGCATACCAGCTTCTACCTCGGCCATGGCGCGACTTCCTTCCCGCAGGCCCCGGTGCACGTGCCTTACGACGGCACCGGGACGGTGCAGGCCGAGACCGCGATCGTCGGCGGCGGCACCGCCGTGAAAAGCGACCGCGGCGGCTACCGCCACCTGGGCTTCCTGAACTTCCCCCTGAACGGCGGTGTCGCGGAATTCCAGCGCATCAACGGCGGGGCGGGCGGCGCCAGGAGCATCACGATCCGCTACGCGAACGGCAACCCGACCCCGCGTACCGGCGTGCTGCGCGTGAACGGCGTGGCCCAGGCGATCACCTTCCGGGTCACCGGCAGCTGGACCACCTGGACCACCATGAGCGCCACCGTCAACCTGGCCCCCGGCCAGAACAACACGCTGCGCTTCGAATCGACCGGCCAGGGCCTGGGCAATATCGACGAGCTGATCGTCCCGTAACGAACAAAAATGCATAAGGTGATCCGGATGAAAAAACTTCACATGCTGTTTGCGCTGTTCCTCGGCCTCGTCGGCCACGCCGCGTGGGCCGCGCCGATCGGCTGGTACGAGTATCAGGCGACCTGGCGCGACGGGACTTTCCAGGGCCGCTTCCATTACGACAGCGCGTCCCCGGCGCGCATCACGGCGGTCGAGGGCTTGCTGTCCACCTCGGTCCAGGCCACGGCCATCGACCAGGTCTACTACCTCGACTACGACCAGCCCGCCGCCTGGAACTTCCTCGCCAATACCAACCCGGCCGACCCGGGTGGCCATGACGCGGGCTTCTACCTCACGCTGCTCGACCTCGGCGCCTCCTTGAGCATCGACCTGTCCGGCCAGAACGGACTGTATGACTGGAGCAGGTTCGAGGAAGCCTACATCGACGACTCGCCCCTGCTGTCGTTCACGCTGCGGGAAGCGAGCGCCGTGCCGGAGCCGGGCAGCGCCATGCTGCTGCTGGGCGGGATGGCGGGCCTGGCCGCGCTGCGCCGCAGGAAGGGCAAGGGGGATTGATGCCTCTTCGCCCGCTGTCGGTCGCCGCCGGCATCCTGCTGGCGCTCCAGCTGTCCTGGAGCGCCCCGGCCGGCGCCGCCGCACCCTCCGTGGTGCAGGTGGCGCAGGCGGCCTATCCCGCGCTGCCCCTGAAGGTGAGCCTCGACCGCCCGGACTGGACCTACCGCGCGGGCGAGCACGCGATCTTCCGGATCAGCATCGACAAGAAGCCCTATCCGCGCGAAGGCATCCGGATCAGGTACCGCCTGGGGCCGGACATGCTGGAAGGGCCGGAGCGCAGCGCGGTGGTGCCGGAGGACGGCCTGTTGCTGGCGGCGCCGGGCGGGGACAAGCCGGGATTCGTGCGCTGCATCGTCAGCGCCAGCATCGACGGCAAGGCGGTCGAAGCGGCGGCGACGGCGGCCTTCAGCCCGCTGGAGCTGCGCCCGGTGCAGGCGGAACCCGAGGATTTCGATGCCTTCTGGGCGGCGCAGAAGCGCGAGCTGGCCAAGGTCGACCCGGCGTTCCGGCTGTTGCCGGCGCCGGCGCTGTCCACGCCGGAAATCGAGGTGTCCTATCTCAGCTTCCAGAACGTGGGACCGGGCACCCGCACCACCCGCATGTACGGCGTGCTCTCGGTGCCGCGCGGGGAGGGGCCGTTCCCGGCGGTGCTGCAGGTGCCGGGCGCCGGGGTGCGTGGCTACAAGGGCACGCCGGAGCTGGCCGCGAAGGGCTTCATCACGCTGCAGCTCGGGATCCACGGCATCCCCGTGGACCTGCCGGCGGAACTGTACGAGCAGCTCAACGTCGGCGCGCTGGCCGGCTACAACCGCTTCAACCTGGACGACCGCCACGCTTATTACTACCGCCGGGTCTACCTGGGCACGCTGCGCGCCCTCGACTACCTGGTGCAGCACCCGAAGTGGAACGGCAGGCAGCTCGCCACCCAGGGCGGCAGCCAGGGCGGCCAGCTGGCGATCATGGCCAGCGCCCTGCATCCGCGCGTGTCGCTGACGATCGCGTCCTACCCGGCCTACAGCGACGTCACCGGCTACCTGCACGAGCGCGCCGGCGGCTGGCCCGGGCTGTTCCGCAAGGACGACGAAGGCCGAAGGCAGGACCAGCCGGTCGAGCCGAAAGCCGCCACCTCGGCCTACTACGACACCGCGAACTTCGCCAGACGCCTGCGCACCCCGGTGCTGTACTACGCCGGCTACAACGATACCGTGACGCCCCCGACGTCGACCTTCGCGGTGTACAACGTGATTCCGACCGCCCGTACCCTGGTGGTCGAGCCGGACCAGGTGCACCTGACGTCGCAGGCGCACCGCGACACGATCGAGCGCTGGCTGCTCGAGCACACGGCGGGCAAGCGCTGATGGCGGTCTTTGCGTTCACCTTGCGAAACGATCAAGTCCTTGATTACTTCGCGCCCGTCGGAGGATCGGCTGCCCGTCCTTCGTCTTTATGGATGACGGCCCCGTGCGGCCTGCCGCACGGCCGTCGACTCCATGGGCTTCTTTCGCTTGGAAGATGCTCTTGCGCACGGTCCGTCGCGGCCGTGCTTTTTTTTGTCCAGCAGGATCATTCATGAGCAAGTCCTTCGCACACAAGCCCTCCCTCCTTGCCGGCGTCGTCGGCGTTCTGGTGGCCTCGCTGTCCTGCGCGGCCGCCACCCAGGATCCGGTCGTATTCGACCGCATCGCCGAGGTCGCCGCGCGCGTGGCGTCCCCGCCGCCGGACGCCAGGCCGCTGGTGCGCTGGTGGTGGTTCGGCCCCGCCGTGGTGCCGGCCCAGCTGGAACGCGAGATCGCGGCCATGAAGGCCGGCGGCTTCGGCGGTTTCGAGATCCAGCCGGTCTACCCGATGGAGCTCGACGACGCGGCGCGCGGCATCAGGAACCTGCCCTACCTGTCGACGGAGTTCCTGGACGCCGTCTCCTTCGCCAACCGCCAGGGACGCGCGCAAGGCCTGCGGGTGGACATCACGCTCGGCTCGGGCTGGCCTTTCGGCGGGCCGCACATTGGCGTCCACCATGCCGCCGCGCGCCTGCGCATGGCCAGCATCGAGGTGCCGGCCGGGAGCGCGAGCTTCGCGCTGCCGGCAGTGATGAACGGCGAGCGCCTGCTGGCCACCTTCGTCGCCCCCGGCAATGCCAAGCAGTACGAGGCCGGCAAGCTGCAGCGCATCCAGGCCAGTGCGGACGCCGGCGGCCGCGCCGCCATCGCGCCGGGCGCTGGCGACCGGGTGGTGCTGGCTTACATCGCCACCCGCACCGGCCAGCAGGTCAAGCGTCCGGCACTGAATGCCGAAGGCTTCGTGCTCGACCACCTGAACCGCGAGGCGGTCGAGCACCACCTGAAAACCGTGGCCGAACCGCTGTTGAAGGCCTTCGGCGAGCAACCGCCCTATGCGGTGTTTTCGGACAGCCTCGAGGTCTACGGCAGCGACTGGACCGCCGACTTCGTCGAGGAATTCCGCAAGCGCCGCGGCTACGACGTGCTGCCGCACCTGCCTGCGATTTTCAACGGCATCGGCGAGCAGGCCGGCGCGCTCAAGCGCGACTGGGCGCTGACCCAGACCGAACTGGTGAACGAGCGCTATCTCACCCCGATGGACGACTGGGCCAGGGCGCACAAGACCCGGTTCCGCTCCCAGACCTATGGCGAGCCGGCGGTATCGATGTCGAGCAACCGACTGGTGGCGCTGCCGGAAGGCGAGGGGCCGCAGCACCGCGCCTTTTCCTTCACTCGCCTGGCGACATCAAGCGGCCACCTGTACGGCCGCCCGGTGATCTCGGCCGAGACCTGGACCTGGCTGAATTCGCCCGCTTTCTCGGCCACGCCGCTCGACATGAAGGCCGAGGCCGACCGCATGCTGCTCGAGGGCGTGAACCTGTTCGTCGGCCACGGCTGGCCGTATACGCCGCCCGGGACCCGCGCGCCCGGCTACGCCTTCTACGCGGCGGCCGTGTTCAACGACTACAACCCCTGGTGGAACGTGATGCCGGACGTGAACGGCTACCTCACGCGCATGAGCTGGCTGATGCGCCAGGGAGAACCCGCCAACCAGGTCGCGGTGTTCCTGCCCAACGACGACGTCTACGCGCGCCTGGTGCCGGGCAAGGTTTCACTCTCGGCCGAGATGCACCACTACGTCACGCCCGAGCTCACCGCCCAGGTGCTGGACGCCGGCCACAACCTGGACTACGTCGATGCCGAATCCATCCTCGCGCTCGGCCTGAAGCACCCGGTGCTGGTGATGCCGCGCGTGCGCCGGCTGGCGCCCGAGGTGCTGGACAAGCTGGCCGCCTACGTAAAGGCGGGCGGCAAGATCATCGCCGTGGGCGGCACGCCGTCGATGGCGCCGGGCTACCTCGACGCGGCGCGGATCTCCGCGCAGGTCGCGGCAAAATCGACAGCCCTGTTCGCATCCGGCCCGAACGTGCAGGTGGTGGCCGGCGATACGGCGGTGGGCGCCGCGCTGGACCAGGCGCTGGCGCCGGATTTCAAGGTGGCCTCGAACGCCGCCGAGGTCGGCTTCGTGCGCCGCAAGCTGGCGGACGCCGACATCTACTTCGTCGCCAACACCGGCAATACGGTGGTAGACACGACGGCCACGCCCGGCGTGCGGCGCGCGCATGCGGCCTGGCTGGATCCGCACAGCGGCAAGTTGACGCGCGCTGCCGCCGGCGGCCCGCGGCCGCTGGTGCTGG